>JBARZO010000514.1:0-5063 GCA_049650165.1 Rubrobacteraceae bacterium | reverse complement strand
CTACTGCGCCAGGGCACAGCCGTCTTTGCGAGGGTCGCTGCCGCAGGCCCGGACGCCGTTGTCGAGAATCCGGATGAGTTGGGCGCCGCCGGTCGGGATCTCGTAGTTTTGTCCTACTTTTAGATGGTGACCTCTGCGGCGTAGGTTTTCGACTTCGATCTCCGGGACGCGGCCTTCGATCAGCAGTGTATCGTTTGCGTGATAGTGGCGGGGATGATCTACGGCTTCTTGTGGACTCATGTCGTAGTCGAGCAGGTTTGCCAGTAGTTGGGCGTGGCCTTGGGGCTGCATCGGGCCACCCATTACGCCGAAGGTGGCCCAAAGCGAGCCGTTCCTGGTGGCGAGGCCGGGAATGATGGTGTGTAGCGGGCGTTTGCCGGGGGCGAGAGCGTTCGGGTGGTCCGGGTCCAGCCGGAACGAGTGTCCCCGATCCTGCAGGCAGACGCCGGTCCCGTCGGCCACGACGCCGCTGCCGAAGCCCTTATATAAGCTGTTTATGAAAGAACAACCGTTGCCCTCGGCGTCCACGGCGCAGAGGTAGGTCGTGCCGGTACCGGTATCCGGGTTCCTAATATCTGAGGCGCGGGTGGATATTCTTTCGCGCAGTTCCGCAGCATACTCTTTGGAGGTAAGCTCTTCAATCGGAACCGCTACAAATTCCGGATCTCCGACCTTTTCGTAGAGATCTCTGAAGGCGAGCTTCTTGGCTTCAGCTTCTAGATGAATGCGGTCTGCGCCTAGAGGATCTAGGCTGGAGAGGTCGAAACCTTCGAAGATGTTTAGCATCTGGAGGGCTGCTATACCTTGTCCGGGCGGTGGGATCTGGTAGACCCGGATGTCCCGGTAGTCGGTGGAGATCGGTTCGACCCACGTCGATTCGTGGTCGGCGAGGTCTTTTTCGGAGAGATAGCCTCCTGACTCTTGTACGGAGCGGACGATGCTTCGGGCCGTTTCTCCGTTGTAGAAAGCATCCGAACCGTTTTCGGCGACGGCGGACAGAGTTTTTGCCAGGTCCGGCTGCCGGAATATTTCGCCCGGTTGCGGTGGCCGGCCATCCGGTAGGAAAACTTTCGTGGCGGCTTTATTTTGACGCAGGACCCACTCATTGATCTCCCAGTACCGGGCGACGATCTCGGAGACCGGATAACCTTCGTCGGCCAACTCTTGGGCGGGTTCCAGCAGTTGCGCGAACGGTACAAGTCCCAGGGAGTCCGAGGCATCCTCCCAGAGCCGGACGGCGCCGGGTACGGTAACGGAGAGGCCGCCGCGCTCGGGCATCTTCTCTATTCCCCGCTCGCGCAGTTTCTCTATCGTGGCGGCGCGAGGTGCTTGACCGGAACCGTTCGCGCCGGTTATTCGGCCGTTCACGGCTTTGTAGTTGAGCAGGAAGGCGTCTCCGCCCATGCCGGTCGCCATCGGAGATAAGACTGCCATACAGGCGGCCATTGCGACACAGGCGTCGGCGGCGGTTCCGCCGGCGTCGAGAATGCGGATTCCGGCGAGGGCCGCATCGGGGTGTTCGCAGGCCACCGCACCGCGACGGCCGAAGACCGTCGAACGGCCCCCCAGGTCGGGACGCCGAGTATTCTTTATCTCCATAAGTACGTTCCTCCCCCGATATTGAGACCTCGCTTACAGTTTACAGAACCGGTCGGGACTACATTGCGGGTGTAAGCTATGCAGGAGGTAAGTTGTGGGCAAAGAAGTGTACGTCGTCGGCACGCTAGTCTCGATCGTGCTGTCTCTGGTGTTGTTCCTGCGGGGCAACCGCACCGAAGGTATCTTCGTCGGACTCTGGGCGCCGACCATCCTGAACCTGGGCCAGACGCTGCTGGAAGACGACTAAACCCTACCGAACTCGCGGAGCAGGTCCGCGAGCGAAACACGCTTCACTATCGGGCGGCCGTGCGGGCAAATTTCCTTGAACCCGCAAGCCGCCCACTCTTTTAGCAACCGCCCCATCTCCTCGCGAGACAAGCTCTCCCCGAACTTCGTCGACCCTTTACAAGCCAGCGCTTTAGCCAGGTCTTCGCCGCCAGCCAGCGCCTCGACCGCCGCCAAGAGCGCGGTTTCCGGGTCCGTAACGGTCTCCGGGGCCGCCAGGATTCGCACCGCCCCTTCACCGAACGGCTCGACCTCGAAACCCAATTTCGCCAGTTCAGCCTCGAAGTTCCAGACTTCCGGCACCAGGTCCTCCGGCAAGTGCGCTACGACTGGGTGTCTTAGCTGCGCGGGCACACTCTGCACGCTCTCCGAGAGTCGTTCGTAGAGAATACGCTCGTGGGCGCCGTGCTGGTCCAGAATGATCAGTTTCTCGCCCTCCTGGGCCAGGATACACCTGCCGGCGAACTGGCCGATAAGGCTCAATTCGGACGGTGCTTCTTCCTCAACGGGGCCGTTGCCCGGTGTTTGATCGCCGGATAGGGCGCTTCTTATGGTCCCGACTACCAGTGGGTAGGCGGAGCGTCCGCCCCGCAGCCGGACGGCGCTTTTCGCCGGATGCACGTTCACGTCTACCTCGCCCGGTCCGAGCTCCAGCCGCAAGAACGCTGCCGGATGGCGCCCTTTTGGCAGCAGGTCCGCGTAGGCTTTCGAGACCGCCGGGGCGAAAGAATCGGTGTCCACGACCCGGCTGTTCACCGCGACGTGCAGGTAGCGGCGGGTCGGGAAGCTCACGGCGAGCGGGCTCACAAAACCCCAGACTAGAGGGTCTTGCAGCGGGATCAGGGTTCGCGCCAACGAGAGACCGTGAACCTGGGAGAGTCGCTCCCGAAGATCCGCCGCCGCGGGCAGCGCCAGTACCTTACTCCTCTCCGAACGCAGGTAAAACCCGACCTCCGGACGGCTCAGGGCGAGCGACTGGACCACGGAGGCAACGGCGTTCGCCTCGGCCCGGACGGTCCCGAGAAAGCCACGCCGAACCGGCAGGTTGAGAAACAGGTTACGGGCCTCTACCATCGTACCCGGTACGCCGCCGTCGGGGGCGATTTCGGAGACCTCACCGGCAGAGATCCGGAGTCGGGTTCCGGTGCGGGCTCCACGTTCTCGGGTCGTGAGCGTCATGGCCGAAACGGAGCTTATAGCGTGGAGCGCCTCGCCCCGGAAACCCAACGAGATGACGCGGGCCAGGTCGTCGGCGGTCTGAATTTTGCTGGTCGCGTGTTCGGCAACCGCCCGTTCGGCGTCGTCCGGTGACATCCCGGAACCATCGTCCCGGACCCGGATGAGTGAGGCGCCACCGCCCTCTATCTCGACCTCGACCCGCGAAGCCCCGGCGTCCAGGGAGTTCTCGACCAGTTCCTTGACAGCGGATGCCGGCCGCTCTATGACCTCCCCGGCGGCGATCCGGTGTGCCACCTCCGGCGGCAGCACGCGGATTACTCCTCCATACCCGACCGCTTCCTCGGAGATTAGTTGGGGAAAGAGCTTCAAAGCTTCAGGCCTTTGGGTAGCACGTCGAAGCCTTCGTCTTCGGCAGCTTGGCGCAGCCGGTTGTCCAGGCACACAAAGTCAGCCTCTTGAGTATTTCCCTCGCACCAGCGGAGTGCTGCGGCGAGTTGGAGACAATCAGCTGCTTTCAGTGGGTAAGCTTTAGAGACCAGCATGGTCAGCAGTCGCAGTTCGCCGGTTGGTTCTATCTCCACCCAATTCACGGAAAGCTCGTCGAGATTGGCGCGAGCTTCTTCCTCTCCTGTTTCGGTCAGTCTGGTTTCTCGCTTGAGGCGGCTGATCGCCACCATACACTCCGTCCAAGTACCCCACCAGACTGTCGTGTATCCGTCTTCTCTAAAAAGACTTGTAGCCGTGTCAGAGAATTTCTCTCTGGAGAGCAGCGGCAGCAAAGCAGAACTGTCCCAGAACCTCAATACCCGCTAACGGCCTTCTTCGCGGTCTTTGAGGAGAGCTTCTAATAAAGAGCCATCTTTTATCTTCGGCTTCGGCAACTTCCAAAACTCTTCGGACACCTTGCCGGTTCCTTTCCGCACGGGAGGAGGCCCGGAGCGCATCAGACGTTCTTTCAGTTCCTGTTCTTCGGGTGTGAGGCCCGTCTTCTTCTGTTCGCCCATGCTATTATCCTAACATCCCGCTTTATCCCGCGAAGTCCTTGACACCTTCGGTCTCCAAACGACCCAATATCTCTCCGGCCCGCTTTGTGACCTGCGGCGGCAGCCCGGCTAGTTTCGCGACGTGAA
The DNA here is from genome assembly GCA_049650165.1 of Rubrobacteraceae bacterium. Lineage (GTDB taxonomy): Bacteria > Actinomycetota > Rubrobacteria > Rubrobacterales > Rubrobacteraceae > SIRX01. Next base: position 870 of record JBARZO010000514.1, on the reverse strand, counting down.
CGCCGTATGAGGAGGACTCGGCGCCCTCCTCGATGCGGTGGAGGAAGATGATCTCACCGCCAATCTCCTCGACGCTGGCCTTGTAGTTGCGACAACCGGGCAGGATGTCCGCCAGCCGCGTCAGCTCGTGGTAGTGGGTGGCGAAGAACGTCATGGCTTGTACGTCGTCGTGCAGGTACTCGGCGATGGCCCAGGCGAGGCTCATCCCGTCGTAGGTCGAAGTCCCGCGGCCTACTTCGTCCAGGATGACGAGGCTCCGCTCAGTAGCGGAATTCAGGATGCTCGCCGCCTCGGACATCTCGACCATGAACGTAGATTCCCCGCTCGCCAGCCGGTCCTCGGCGCCGACGCGGGTGAAGATCCGGTCCACTACGCCGAGCGTCGCGCTCTCCGCCGGGACGTAGGAGCCGGTCTGGGCGAGGAGGGTTACGAGGGCGACCTGGCGCAAATAGACGGATTTACCGGCCATGTTTGGGCCGGTGAGGATCTGCAACCGCGAGTCGCCCTCTATCTCCGTCTCGTTCGGGACGAACGGCGTCTCGGTGTTGTGCTCGACGACGGGATGACGCCCGGCGACGATGTGGATGCCCCGCTCCTCTGAAACGGCGGGCCGGCAGTAGCGGAGTTCGGTCGCGGCGGCGGCGAAGGAGGCCGTTACGTCCACAACGGCGATCGCCCGGGCGATACGCTGGAGGTCGGGGGCGGCTTCCTTTACGGCGGCCCGGACCTCGGCCAGTATCTGGCGCTCCAGCCGGTCCACCTCGTCGCGGGCGCCGAGCATCCGGGACTCGTGCTCTTTTAGCTCCGTGGTGACGTAGCGGGCGTTGTGCTTGAGCGCCTTCCGGTGCTGGTAGTGTTCCGGAACCGAGC
>JBARZO010000513.1:0-4843 GCA_049650165.1 Rubrobacteraceae bacterium | reverse complement strand
CCTCCATGCCGCTGTTTTTGTGGGGAGATGAGAACGGCGAGCGGTACGAGGGAAGCTACTTCGAGATGTATCCCGGGGTGTGGCGTCATGGGGATTGGATCAAGATAACAGAACGCGGCAGCGCCGTGATCTACGGTCGCAGCGACTCAACCATAAACCGGGGTGGCATAAGGATGGGAACCGCGGAGATCTATCGTGCCGTATCAGCCGTTCCCCAAATCCAGGACAGCCTCGTCGTGGACGTGCCAAAAGAAGACGGCGGATCTGTAATGCCACTTTTTGTAGTTCTCGAAAAAGACGCCGAGCTTACCGACGATCTCAAAAAAGAGATTGGCAAGAGCATCCGGGAGAACTGCTCGCCGCGCCACGTGCCGAACGAAATCTACCAGATAGAGGAGATCCCGCAGACCCTCAACGGCAAGAAATTGGAGGTGCCAGTAAAGAAGATCCTGGCCGGCAAACCCGCTGACGAAGCCGCGAGCAAGGATTCCCTCAGTAACCCCGATTCACTCGACTACTTCGAAGAGTTGGCCGGAAGGATATAGCCTATGTACGAAACTCTGATCTACGAGAAAAACAACAGCGTGGCGACCCTCGCCCTGAACCGTCCCGAAGTGCTAAACGCTTTCAACGGGCAACTGCATAAAGACCTGCACGACGCGTTGGATAGCGCAGCGGCAGACGATGAAGTCCGCTGTGTGGTACTCCGGGGTGAGGGCCGGGGTTTCTCCGCCGGGGCGGATTTGCGGGGCGAGGACATGAAACGGGAAGGCGACGAAGCGCCTGACCTCGGCGAGTACCTCCGCAAAACTTACAGTCGGACCATTACCAAGATAACCGGTATGGAGAAGCCGGTAGTAGCCGTGCTGCACGGCCCGGTCTACGGCGCCGGGGTCGGGCTCGCTCTGGCTTGCGACCTGCGCGTCGCCGCCGAGAGCGTGAAGTTCTCGGTGGCATTCATAAAGATCGGGCTGATGCCCGACGCGGGAGTATCGTTCTTCTTGCCCCGTATCGTCGGGCTCGGAAAGGCGATGGAGATGTCCATGCTCGGTAGCGCAGTGGAAGCCGAGGAAGCACATCGGATCGGACTCGTGAACAAGGTCGTGACGGATGAGGCGCTTTTGGAAGAGGCCGGGGCGCTCGCGGAGCATCTGGCAAATATGCCGACCCGGGCGCTCGGGAGGATCAAGCAGACGCTAAACGCCGGCTTCGAGAACGACCTAGAAGCCGCGCTGGAGAAAGAGGCCGAAGGACAGACGTTCTGCGGTCACACGGATGACCACAAGGAAGGCGTGGCGGCTTTCATCGAGAAGCGCGCAGCGAACTTTAGCGGGCGGTAGCTTTCGGTGAACCTGCGAGACGCTGTTTTGGAGGATCTGCCAGCCATCGTGGAGATCTACAACTCCACGGTCCCGAGCCGCATGGTGACGGCGGACCCCAAATCCGTCTCCGTCGAAAGTCGGCTGGAGTGGTTCCACGGCCATGACCCGGAGAAACGACCCTTGTGGGTGGCGGACATAGACGGTGAGATCTCGGGTTGGTTCAGCTTCGAGCCGTTTCGGAAGAAGCCTGCGTATCAGGCGACCGCGGAGGTCAGCGTCTACGTATCGGAGAGCTACCGGCGACGGGGTATCGGGAGCGGGTTGTTGGAAGAAGCCATTCGTCGCGCCCCGAACCTGGGTCTCAAGACCCTGACCGCCGGAGCCTTCGCCCACAACGAGCCGAGCATCAGGTTGTTCGAGGACTTCGGTTTCGAGCGATGGGCTTTGTACCCGCAGGTGGCGGAGCTTGATGGGGTGGAGCGAGACCTCGTAGTTATGGGACTCCGGCTCGACGAGGTTGCCTAGCTTCTCACCCTCAGCACGACGTTTTTGATCTGGGTGTAGTTGTCTAAAGCGACCAGTCCCTTTTCGCGCCCGATGCCACTCTGCTTGTAGCCGCCGAAAGGTGAGCCGACACCGCCCGTGTGGTACTCGTTAATCATCACGTACCCAGCCTGTACCTCACTCGCGAAACGCATCGCCCGATCTATATCCTTCGTGAAGATGCCGGCTGCTAGTCCGTAGCTTGAGTCGTTGGCTATCTCGGCGGCTTCGTCGTCATCCGAGAAAGGTAAAACGGCGAGCACGGGACCGAAGATCTCCTCCTGCGCTATCCGCATGTTGCTCTCTACCCCGTCGAAGACCGTCGGCAAGACGAAGTACCCGCGCTCGAACTCTTCGGCCCGGCCGCCGATCAGCATGTTGGCGCCTTCTTCCCGGCCGGATTCGATATAGCCCAGGACACGTTCCAGGTGCTCGGCGGAGACGAGTGGTCCCATGTCCGGGTCGTCCATGCCTTCGCCGAGCTTTATCTGCCGGGAATGATCTAGCACTTTCTCAAGCAGTGGCTCCCTGATGCCTTCTTCTACTACTAGCCGGGAGCCGGCGTCGTAGTACTGGCCGGTGTTTGAGTAGATGCCTTTGGAGATTTCGCTGGCCGCGAGGTCCAGGTCGGTGTCGGCGAAGATGATCTGGGGTGATTTGCCGCCGAGTTCCAAAACGACTGGCTTTACGTGTTCAGCGGCGGCGTGCAGGATGTTGCGACCGGTCTCTACCGAGCCGGTAAAGGTGATCGAATCTATGCCGGGATGCTCGCTGAGCGCCTTGCCGGCGTCGTGGCCGAATCCGGGGACGACGTTGTAGACGCCGGGCGGGAAGTCCAAGTCTTGGAAGATCTCGGCGAACTTGAGGGCTGTTAGTGGTGTCTGCTCGGCGGGCTTTATGATAGCGGTGTTGCCGGCGGCGAGCGCCGGAGCGAGGCTGCGGCAGACCATACTCAGGGGCATGTTCCACGGGACGATGTGGGCTGTGACGCCGAGCGGTTCGCGGACAGTGTAGTTGAGGTAGTCGGGACCAAGGGGGATGGTCTCGCCGTGGATCTTGTCCGCGACGCCCGCGTAGTAGTCGAGGTAGCCGATGCAGCCGGAGATCTCACCGTGCGCGTGCGCCAGCGGCTTGCCGGTATCGAGCGTCTCCAACTCGGCGAACTCGTCGATCCTCTTCTCCAGTTCCCGCGCTACCCGGTAGAGTAGCCGTCCCCGTTCTACGGGTGTGACACGCCGCCACGGACCTTCGAACGCTGCCCGGGCGGCGGCTACCGCGTCGTCGATGTCTTCCGGGCCGCCGCGCGCTACCGAAGCTAGGACTTCCTCGGTGGAGGGATCTATGGCGTCGAAGGTCTGGCCGGTGCGGGCGGTGGTCCACTTGTTGGCGATGAATAGTTCTGTGCGGAGGTCTGGCATAGGGACTTCTTTCTAGCTCGTCCAGTCGGGGGTTTCAACCGGGTCTACGAACATCTGGGACATCTCCTCTTCGTCGCCCGGAGGTATACGGTCGAGGCCGACCATTTTGTCTATGACCATGTTCTGGAAGCGGTGCAGCGGTTCCTCGAAACGGTAGCACATCCGGCCTCCCCGGTACGCCGGGTTGGAGAGACCTTCTTGCACCCGGCCCACGATCTCGATGTCCTGCAAGTTCACCAGATCCCAGAAACGGGCGAGTTGGTCCAGCGCCTCTTCAGAACCTGGAGTATCCGCCGATTCGGGATGAGCCAATAGGACCGTCTCCTCGACCGTGAAGCCCGGCTCCTGCGGGTGGGTGATGATGATGAAGGCGTGGTTCGGGAGTACCACAACGGCGGTGTTCGGGAAGAGCCACACAAAGCGACCACTCTGGGCGTCCTCCTCGTTTAGGGCGTCGATCGCGGGCAGCCCATCCCAGCCTCCGTCCTCCGTATTTTGTGAGACTGGTGTGGTACACATCCCGGTGTACTTTCCCGGTCCTTGCCAGCGGTAGTGGTCCTCCATCTTCGAGACTTTGACCAGCTCCGGGTGGACCCACGGTAGATGGTAATATTCCATGAAGTTCTCGCCGATGAGTTTGTAGTTGGCGTCTACCTCGTAGCCTTTGGTCCGCATCACCTGCCACTCGTGCAGCCGGTAGCCGGAGAAGCGCTCCGGCAGATCCCCGAGCTGCTCGGTCAGCGGGTCCGCATCGGGGTCCAGGTTGACGAACACCAGGAACCCCCAGCTATCTACCTGAACGGGCATCAGGCCGTAGTCGGCTTTGTCGAAGCCTTTTACGGAATCCGTATCGAAGACGGCTTGCATGTCCTCGGGGATGTCCGAGCCCTCGAAGAGCGGGGTTCCCAGGCAGTTGCCTTCCAGGTCGTAGGTCCAGGAATGGTATGGACACCGGATGCGGTTGGACCGTAGATTGTGGCAGCCTTCGTCCAGCAGCTTGGCGGCCCGGTGGCGGCAGACGTTGTGAAAGGCTCGCAACTCTCCGGATTTGTTGCGGGTAACGACGACCGAGCGACCGGCCACTTTGGCGACGAGGGTCTGTCCAGGTTTGTTTATCTGAGAGGTGCAGCCTATGGCGATCCAGCTCTGCGTGAAGACCTTTTCGCGTTCGAGGTCGAAGAACTCTTTGGAGGTGTAGGCATCGGGGAGCAGGGTGACGGCGAGGTCCACCGGCGCCCGGGTCGGTGCGTAAGTTTCCTCTCTCTCGTAGTCCTCCGGGGAAAGATGCTGCGTGTAGTGCCGGGTCTTGTAGCCGTTGGGCTCAATGGTCATCCTGTTCCTCCTCTCTCGACTTGTTGGCTATAGGCTCCTCCCGTCACTATAGACCTCTGCGTCAAGCGTGGAAAGCTTTCTGGAACGAGTTGTCGGTGATGGCCGGACGTTCGATGCTGAACGGTTCGATGGGGTAGTTGGACTCGCCGTCGAGGGCCAGCTCGGAGAGGATGCGCCCGATGAGGCCGGCGAACTTGAACGCGTGCCCGGCGCCTATCGCCACAGAGA
>JBARZO010000512.1:0-4133 GCA_049650165.1 Rubrobacteraceae bacterium | reverse complement strand
GTATAGCCCCTTCTCGACGTGTTTCTTCAGCGGCGATGTGTGGCAGTGGTAGAGGTGACACCCGAACGGCTCGGCGTCGAACTCGTAGACGAACTCCTCCCCCGGACCTACCAACTCGAAGACCCCGTCCATGTTCGCCGGGTGGAAGCCGTGGAAGTGGATCGTGTGCGGGTGCGCCCCCCGGTTCTTGAACACCACCCGGAGCTTCTCACCCTCCCTGGCCCTCAACGTGGGTCCCGGAACCTGTCCGTTGTAGGTCCACGCCGGGTACATCACCCCGGGCGCGACCTCGATCTCCACGTCCTCAGCCGTCAGTTCGTACTCCCGAACTGTATTTCCGCCTTCCCGCTTCTCTTCCCCCCAATAGAAGTTCCGCAGGAACGCCATCGGGTCGAACCGCGAAGTGTCCACGCTACCCGCTGTGCCGTTTCCACCGTGTGAACTATGGGCGGTCGCCTCCTGCACCACCTCTTCTCCGTGCTGTCCATCATGACCCAACGCCCGGCGGCTATGGGCTCCCAGAACCGCCCCCGAAGTCCCCAGAGCGCCCACGACGCCCATCGTCCGCAGAAAGTCCTTTCGCGAAATACCATGGTCCTCTTTGAACATCCAGCTACACCTTCGCCTACATCGCAGTATTTTTTAGCTTATCCTAAATTAGAATTATATTACAGTTAAAAGTCGAGTACAATATGGTTTGTCGGAAAACAAGGTTTGGTGGAACATATTCATGGTGGATCCCGTGACAACCCGGCCCCTGTCAGCTTCGACGGGGGATTACCTGAAGGCGATCTGGACGGTCGCCGGGTCAGGGTCCGCTTCGACGACGGACATCTCCGAGCAGCTCTCGGTGGCGCCCGCTTCCGTAACCAATATGTTGGGGCGTTTGCAAGAGATGGGCTTCGTGGCCTACAAACGCTACCGTGGGGCATCGCTGACGGATCTAGGTAAGAGCGAGGCGCTACGGCTGGTTCGACGGCACCGCCTCATTGAGACCTTCCTACTGGAGCACCTCGGATACTCTTGGCGGGAGGTACACGACGAGGCAGAAAGACTAGAACATGCCGTCTCAGATGAGTTCACTGAGCGACTGGCCGAGTTTCTGGAAAATCCGAACTATGATCCCCACGGGGACCCCATACCAACGGCGGAGGGTGTTCTGGCGTGGGATAACTCCTTTCGGCTGTCTGAAGCTGGTCCCGACCAGTGGGTACGCATCTCCCAGGTGAGCGATGAAAGCGCCGCCACGCTGGACTACCTGGGCGAACGCGGCCTCGTCCCCGGACGGCTGCTGATGGTAAGAGAAGTTCGAGACCTGGACGCCGTCGTTACCGTCGAGGACGAAGATGGGAAAACATACTCGCTGGGAGAGTCACTGGCCCGTTCCATCTCCGTTATAGGCGAGCCGGTCTGACCCCCTCTACAAGAGATACCGCAACCATTTCAGACTAGGAATCCTGCTTACGCCGCCGCAGGCTCTCCCAACTCCCATCCCCGAACCAGCCGCCATCCACCGATAACATATGCCCATTGACATACCCGCTCTGGCCCGGGTCAGCCAGGAAAGCCACGGCGGCGGCGATGTCCTCCGGCGTAGCGAAGCGGCCCATCGGGACCCGGCCCTCGATGTCCGCGTCGGTGTAATTGCCGCTCTGGTCGCTTTCGTTCCGTTCAGTCTTTACCCAACCGGGACAGACGGCGTTGGACCGGACGCCGCGTCCACCCCACTCCGCGGCGAGGGTGCGAGTCAAGCCGACGAGCCCATGTTTGCTCGCGTTGTACGCCGCCCGATCCGAGACCCCGAGCAACCCGGCGACCGAGCTAACGTTCACGATACTTCCGGAACCCTGTCCCAACATCACCTTCCCAAACTCCCGGCTCATAAGAAACGGCCCCGTCAGGTTCACCTCCAGCATCCGGCGCCAGTCGTCGAGCGTCGTCTCTTCGGCGGGAGTAATAGCCATGAGGCCGGCGTTGGTGACCAGCACGTCTATTCGCCCGAAGTGATCCATAACCTGCGCGACCATCTCCCGAACCGCTGCCTCATCCGACACGTCTCCGGGCACGGACAACGCATCAGCTCCCATTCGGCGCAACTCTTCCAGTGTTTCTTCCGGTTCGGTAAGATCATTTGCAGCCACCGCGTAACCACGTTCGGCGAGTGTGACGGCAACTTGGCGGCCGATGCCTCGGGCGGCTCCGGTGACTAGCACAAAGCCGTCTTGAGAGGTCAAAATTCGTGCTCCCTTCTATACGTACTTCAGTGCAGCGTAGAGATCTGTACTCTAAAGTGATTTCCAGCCTTTTGCGCCGCTACGAAGCCGCTCCAGTTGCTCCCAGTGTTCCTCTATCGCCACCCGGCCTCTCTTGGTCAGGCTAACGAGAGTATTGGGCGTTTTGCCGACGAAGCGCTTTTTTATCTTCACCAATCCAGCCTTCTCCAGCTTGGTCAGGTGGCTCGAAAGGTTTCCCTTGGTCAGACCCGTGATGCGCTGCAAGAACAGGAAGTCCGCACCTTCCGAGGCGGAGAGCGCGGTCATTATGGCGAGGCGGGCGGGCTCGTGGATCAGACGGTCCAGCCCGGCAAGCTCCTCAAACGGCTCGGCCATCATCCTCCTCCGGCAGGGATTTCATGGTGCGCACGAGCAAAAAATGATCAAGAATGCCACCCACCACGTAGAGGATTCCAAGAAACGCCATCAACCCACCAGTTTCGTAAGCAGTGGAGCCTGTTTGAGAAATGCCGAGCAGCGGTAGAAAGCTGACTCCACAGACCAGAATCCCTATAACAACGTAGTGCGCTCTGAAGCGTCGTTCTCGCCAGTAAACAACTGTTAGCGCGACTCCCCATGCCAGCCAAATCATGTGAATCGGCGGCTGGAAAGCTAGATTTGCACTTCCAACCACAACCAGCACAATGATCAGAATGATCGCAGCCACAATCTGCTGCCGTTCCATGGAGAACGTCTGTACCCATCCAAATCGGCGCTCGTAGTAACTCCCCATAGCGAAATAGAGCAGCACCATCGCGATCAACACGACATACAACAGATACAAGTTTCCACCTATTAAAGAACTGAAGGAACGTAGGCTGGAGGGAAAAAGCATAAGGGCTCCTGAGAAAAGCACCATCAACCCCACAGGAGCATTCTTCAAACCTTGCAACTGCTCGTAGTTCTCGGTGACGTACCGGACACGCTCAAGACCCCGCACTTCCTCGCTAACGGACTGCATTGGCCTCCTCCGGCAATCGCTTCATCGTGCGTACGAGCAATAAGTGGTCCAGGATGCCGCCAACTGTCAATTGCAGAACAAAAAAGCCGACCAGTGCGTGAAGGAACAAACTCTCCGTATACGGATTCCCCTGAACCACCAAAATCAAGAGCAGCAAACCAGCCAGCGTCATCGAAGCTCCCAGGAAGAAATGGTGCGGTCTGAAACGTAGCTCCGGCCAGCGATCAAAGACTTCCATCATCCCGAACAGAATGAGAAAGAACGGATAAGGCTCTACGTTTTGCATTTCGTACACCCACCCGGCCAGGTAGAAAGTTGCGAACATCATGGCAAGCACTGCCAGACCGCTATAGACGCGTCGCCGTCTGAATATCCGGGGGACCACCCGCACCCGACCGTACCTGTTCTCGTAATATCTTCTGATCCAAAAGTGACCCACTAGCAGCGCCCCAGCCACCAGCAAAGCAAGAGTCAACACGATGTCCGCCACGAGCTTGGTAGTGATCTCGAACTCTGCAGAAACCATGAACACGTATGCGATCAGCACCATCAAGCCTATCGGCACCCGCTTCATGCCTTGGAGATCCTCGTAATTTTCCGTCACATACCGGACTCTTTCCAGATCCCTTACTTCTTCTCTAGCGGACTGCATTGGGTTCTTCCTTCGGTATTGGCGACAGAAAGCGCCTAAGCAGCAAGTGATCTGCGGTTCCATTGACGATAACTACTAATCCGAAGATCAAAGGCAATCCAACACCGAAAAATTGCTCGGGAGTTAGTATGCCTGTAAGCGGCGTTAGACTTGACATCGCAAGCAGTACACCAGAGATAGCGTAGTGATAACCCGACCAACCGGCTACCCAACTTCTACTGAACATCCAGGCAGCAAGCACCACGCC
>JBARZO010000511.1:0-13741 GCA_049650165.1 Rubrobacteraceae bacterium | reverse complement strand
GCTTATCCGCGGACAGTTACGCGAAGAGAACGTCGCCGGCGCCACAATGTCAGTCGTCAAAGACGGACGGCTCGTCTTCGCCAAAGGCTACGGCTATGCCGACCTGGAGGAGCGCGAGCCGGTGGTCGCCGACCGCACGCTTTTCTACCCAGGGTCAGCCGGCAAACTGTTCACCTGGACGGCGGTGATGCAGCTCGTAGAGGAAGGCAAGCTGGACCTCGACGCCGACATCAACACCTACCTCGACTTTGAGGTCCCGGACACTTACGACCAGCCGATTACGATGTCACATCTGATGACCCACACGGCAGGCCTCGAGGAGCAACTGATTGCGCTGTTGGCCGAAGACCGGCAGGACGTTCTGCCGCTACGAGACTTCTTGACTCGTTACATGCCCCAGCGCGTCTATCCGCCTGGAGAATACTTTGCGTACTCCAACTACGGCACGGCTCTGGCGGGCTACATAGTCCAACGAGTCTCGGGAGAGTCCTACGAGCAGTACATCGAGGAGAACATCCTAAAGCCGCTGGACATGGAGCGCAGCGCCGCGACCCAGACTTTGCCGGAGAATCTGGCCGACGACCTATCGAATGGTTACCACTACCAGAACGGAACCTACGACGCCAAGGATTTCGAGTGGATCTCCGCGGCGCCTGCTGCGCCAGTACATGTGACGGCTCCCGACATGGCAAAGTTCATGCTGGCGCATCTCCAAAACGGCGAGTACAATGGCGCGCGCATTCTGGAGGAAAACACAGCGCTCAGCATGCATCGCCAGCACTTCACCCACGATCCGCGCCTGCCCGGCATGGCTTACGGATTCGTTACCTCACAAGAGAACGACCAGCGCGTTATCTGGCACATGGGCGAGAGCGCCCGCTTTACGACGGTGGTTGCGCTCTTGCCCGAACAGAACGCCGGGCTATTCGTTTCGTATAACACACCGTTCGATGCCAGCCAGACCCTATCGGCCTTCCTGGACCACTACTACCCGCTGCAAGAAGAGATCTCCGCGACCCAATCGCCACCCGGTATGGCGGATCAGACCGGGCGCCTGGCAGGTACTTATATTACGACCCGCGTGGCACACAACAGCCCGCAGAAAATTATCGGCTGGTTGGCTACCGAACAGGTGAGCGTCGTTAACGACAACACGCTTCAGGTCGGGGAGCGACGTTACGCGCGGGCCGAACCGGAGCTCTTCAAACAGGTGGACGGCGAGCGTTTACTGACCTTCCGGGAAGATAGCCAGGGCCAGGTTACACACCTCTTCTGGGGGCCGTTCGCCTTCTTCAAAGTAGCCCCTTATGAGACTCTGGGATTCCAGCTTCCCCTGCTCGCGGTGTGTGTGGCATTGTTCGTTTCGGCGCTGGTCGTCTTTCCGGTTGCGGCTCTCGTAGACCGCTGGCGCAGTGTTCCTGCCAAGTCTTCTGGTACAGTCCGCGCGAGCCGTGCAGCCCGCTGGCTGGCGGGTGTTACCGGGGTGCTCAACCTGGGTCTCTTGGCCTGGTTCGTCGTGACGCTACTGGGGTACGCGCAGACTTACGTCTGGCCTACGGGAACCGTCTCGGCCATCACGCGCCTGTGGTTGCTAAGCGTGCCACTGACGGTAGGAGTAGTCGTCTTTGCCGCGCTGGCGTGGAAGAATCGTTTTTGGGGCGTGATCGGCCGCGTGCATTACGCACTGGTGGCGCTGGCATCCATCATGTTTCTCCTTTTCCTGTATAGCTGGAACCTGATCGGACTCTAATGTTTGAAGAACATGGCATACATCGGTGGGGGTTCCAGGCTTGGCAAATTGGGTGCCGAACACAGCCTACAGGGAGATTTGGAGGTGTAACCCTGGGCGAACAGTGCTTTGGGAGCAGAACGTTCGACGTGTGATTTCTTGGTTCCGATTTGGAGGTAACATTTTAATGATCACTAGCAAGATCCGTGGATGGGTAAAAGGCCACCCAATCATCTCGTTCTTCATACTCGCCTACACGATTACCTGGCTCGCCTTCTCCCCGGCGATCTTGGGCTATGAGGGAGGCTTAGGCCAGTTATTCTTCATGATCGCCCAGTTCGGCCCGGCCCTGGCGGCGCTCATAGTGATCCTTTTGTCCGGCGCTTCGGTCAAGGATTGGCTCCGTTCCATCGTCCGCTGGCGGGTCGCGCCGCGATGGTATGCGATCGCGATAGGTCTGCCCGTCTTGTTTATCGCTGTAGAGAGCATCGTCTATGGTCTGTTGGGCAACCCGCTCGAACTATCGCGGATTCCCGGTGCGTTGGCCGGCTTCGTTCCGTCGCTAGTGTTTCTTACCCTGATCGCCGGTCTCGGCGAGGAGCCGGGCTGGCGCGGTTTCGCGCTGCCCCGTTTGGAGACCCGTTACGCCCCGGTAGTGGCTACTCTAGTTTTGGGATTGGCCTGGGCCTTCTGGCATCTGCCGCTGGTATTCGTCGACCCCAGGTTCCCGCACGGCTTCACGTCGCTGGCGCCGTTGGTCTTCATGGCCCTCCTTACATTGGTCGGCATAGCGCTCATGGCGTTTTTCTACACCTGGATCTACAACGTCACCCAAAGCGTCCTGCTGGTAATGCTTCTGCACGGCAGCTTCAATACCGCCACGGGAGCTTTCCCAGCACCCTTCGACGTTCTTCAAAGAGGCGTGTACGTGACGCTCCTGGTGGTGCAGGACATTACGTTGCTGCTAGCCGTCGTCATCCTCGTCTTAGCCACTGCGGGCAAGCTCGGCTACGGGGCCGTCCGGCGAGGAAGTCGGGGGAGATAGTGAAGAGAAACAGTGCCCGCATCGCGCTCTTCGCCGCCGATGCATTCGCGGGACTGACGGCAGTTAGTGGAGGCATCGCGCTGGCGACCGGGCTGGAGGGAGACAGGTTTCCGCCCGAGTATCTGGACGGAACGCCGTTCGACGGCTACGTCGTGCCTGGATTGATCCTGGCCGGCATCTTAGGCGGCAGCGCGACCGTCGCCGCAGTTGCCACGTTGCGTAGTAAGGAGATCGGTGGGCTAACCTCGGTGATGGCCGGTGCGATCATGATGGGCTGGATAGCTGGCGAAATTCTGATCCTCAATCAGCCTTCTTGGACCTGGACCGAGCTCTTCTACCTTGTCCTCGGTTTGTTGATGGCGGCGCTTGGATTGATCGTCCAGAAAGATGGGTGAGAGCATGAGCTATAAGCGCATAATTATTACGGAGTTTGGCGGGCCGGAGGTGCTCGAAGTCATAGAGGAAGCTACCTTGCCTGAACCCGAGCCCGGTGAAGTACGCATCAAGGTTCTGGCTACCAGCGCCGCTTTCACGGACGTGATGATCCGCAAAGGCAAATACCCCGACGTGAAGGAAAAGCCACCCTTCTCACCAGGGTACGACGTCGTCGGCGTGGTCGATAAGCTGGGTGACGGCGCGACACGCTTCGAAGTCGGTCAGAGGGTGGCGGACCTCACCGTTACCGGCGCGTATTCTGAGTACGTCTGCCTGCCTGAAAACCGTCTGACCCGCGTGCCGCATGGCCTGGACCCGGCGGAGGCGGTTAGTCTTATCCTGTCCTTCGTAACTCCGTACCAGATGCTACACAGAATCGCCAAGATCGAGCGCGGCCAGCGCATCCTGATCCACGGAGCGGGTGGGGCGGTCGGTACGGCCATGCTTCAACTGGGCAAGTTGCTCGACCTGAAGATGTACGGGACAGATGCCAGATCCAAACACGACTTGATATCCGGGCTGGGTGCGACGCCCATCGACTACGAAAGCAAAAACCTGGGTGAGCACCTGCGCGGGATTACAGCCCCCGGAGTCGACGCGGTCTTCGATCCCATAGGAGGGGACAGCCTCAAACGTTCGTTCAGCACTCTACGACCGGGGGGCATGCTGGTGGCTTACGGTTTCCAAAACGCCGTTATGGACAAAGGCGGCAGTATTCCGCTGGATCTGCTGCGGCTCAAACTGTGGAACCTGCTCCCCAATCGGCGCTCGACGGCGTTCTACGCGATTGCCGCCCTGCGCCGGAAGCACCCGGACTGGTTCGTGCAAGACCTGGAAGCGTTGTTCGATCTACGGGTGCGGGGGGAGATCAAACCTGTCATTGCGAAGCGCATGCCATTGACTGAAGCCCGGCAAGCCCACGAGCTCATAGAACATGCACAGGTAGAGGGCAAGATCGTGCTCTCAGTCTCTGACACTCCGTCTTGAGAACGGAGTTGTAAAGAGAGGACCTCTAGTAATGGACTCTTACAGACACCTGAACCGCACCACCCGAACGATGATCAAAGCGTGGATCGGATGAGAACCGCAACGCGACATCCCCTGGACGCCGCTCCGCAAACCGAATAACGCAATTTGATCATGAAGTTGATCAACATGTGTCAAGGCATACCGCTGTTCCAGGCTTAGGATGAGATGGTAGCGAAAAAAGGAAGACATCATGAAGACCATCAAGGCTTTCATCGAGCGGTACCCGGTAGCAACTTACTTCGTCCTGGCTTTCGCCATCTCGTGGGGCGGCATCTTGATCCTGGCCGGTCCCGGCGGGATTTCAGCTAACGGCGAGCCTTCCGAGGCGCTGGTGCCGCTCTTGTACCCGGCAATGCTCCTCGGCCCCAGCGTGACAGGCATACTGTTGACCGGCATCGTCTCTGGAAGGGCAGGGTTTCGCGACCTCTTCACCAGACTGACTAGGTGGCGGGTAGGCGCCCGCTGGTACGCGATAGCGCTCCTGACCGCCCCGCTCCTGGTGACGGTGGTGCTCCTCGGGCTCTCGCTAACCTCCCCGGTATTTCTCCCCAGCATACTCACCACGGACGACAGGTTGTCCATTCTGCTGGTCGGTATCGTGGCGGGGCTTATGGTCGGCATCTTCGAGGAGCTAGGATGGACGGGGTTCGCCATACCCAGGCTGAGGCTGCGCTACGGTGTTCTCGGTACAGGGCTCATCGTAGGCCTCGTGTGGGGAGTGTGGCACTTACCTCTGTTCTTCTGGGGAAGTGGCATCACCTCTGGAGCGCTCCCGCTGGTCCTTTTTCTGCCCGTACTCCTCTTCACCTGGCTTCCGGCAATCAGGGTGCTGATGGTGTGGGTCTACGACCGTACCGGAAGCCTGCCCGTGACGATGCTCATGCACACCAGCCTCGTAGCCAGCACGCTGACCCTCCCTCCTCTGACGCTATCAGGAGTATCCCTCGTGACCTATGACCTCGCGTGGGCCGCCGTACTTTGGATCGTTATTGCAGCGGTGGCCGTGGCAAACGGCGGGCAGCTCTCGCGACAGCCGTTCCGGAAGCGGGCGGTTTAAGACAGATGACCAAAACCGAGAAACAAGGAGGAGAGATGAGTTCAACAACCAAAACCACGACAACTGCTCCGGCACGGATCCGGTCGAGCGTCCCAAGCAAGCGGGTTCTGCGCTCCATCAACCCGTTCGTGTCCGACACCCTGCGCTCACCGTTCCACCGGTTGCTGAGCGGCGGCGTGATGCTGTTGACCTTCACCGGCCGCAAGACGGGAAAGCAATACACCTTCCCGGTCAACTACGCTCGCGAGGGCGATACGCTCACCGTCTTCTCCTCCAAGTCCTGGTGGAAGAACCTGCGCGGTGGCGGTCGCGTAGCAGTGCGACTTCAAGGCCGCGGGCGAACGGCTCGCGCAGAGGTGATCCGGGACCGTGCTGCGGTGCTGGAGGCGGTCGAGCGACTCGAGGCGGAGTATGGTCTCAAGGGGTCAGGCCGGAGGATCGGCCTGACGCTCGACATCAGCCCTCCGCCGACGCGCGACGAACTGGCGGCGGCACTAGAAGACCGCGTGGTGATACGCCTCACCCTGGACCCTGAGACGCGTTCTTAGTTACAGTTTGAAAGGAGCGTTGCCGTGAAGGTCTCTAGTATAGGGTTACCGTCCGCGAGCCACAAGCGCCTGTCTAGGTTCCGCGCCGCAAACGCGGACCTTCGCTGGAATGGGCTCTACAGGATCGGGGGTGTGGCGGCCCTGATCACAGTGCTCGTAGCACTGCTGGATATCATCGTCTCTCTCCTATCAGGAGAAAGAGACGTAGAGCCGGGCAGGCTGAGTGCGACGGACTGGTTCGCCCGCTTTCAGGAGAGCCGCTTCCTGGCACTCCGCGATCTCGGGCTGTGGAACATCGCCAACACGATCCTCTCGATCCCAGTGTACCTGGCGCTCTACGGGGCCCACTGGCGAGAAAGAAGCCGGCCGTTCGCGGCCCTCGCGGCGATCCTGTCCTTCGTCGGCGCGGCCGTGTACACGTCAAACAACAAGGCCCTCCCGATGCTCGCTCTCAGCGACCGGTACGCCGCCGCGAGTACGGATGCCGAGAGAGCCCGGCTGGCCGCGACGGGAGATGCGATGCTGGCCCAGGGTGAGGACTTCACGCCCGGCTCGTTTTCGGGTTTCTTCCTCGCGGAAGTTGCCGGCATCGTCATGGGTATAGCGATGCTACGGAGCTGGATCTTCGGCCGTTTCAACGCCTGGGCGGGGATCTCGGGCTCAGGCCTGCTGTTGGCTTTCACCGCCTGGGTAACCTTCGTGCCGGCGGCATTCCGCCGGGCGATGGTGCTCGCGATGGGTGGCGGGCTGCTGAGCATGGCCTGGCACATCCTTACCGCTCGCAGGCTCTTCCGACTCGGGTCCGGCGACCGGCGAGTGAAGCGGTAGGAGGATAGCGATGCCAACATCCACCGACAGTCACAAAACCACGAGCCATGAACGCGCGGTTGCCCGCCCTGACGACACTGCGGACCCTCGCTGGAGCTGGCTCTACAAGATTGGTGGCGTGGCCGCCCTGATTGGGGTGGCTTTGATCCCGGTCCAGATCGTCGTCTTCGCCGTGTGGCCGCCGCCGACCGCAGCAGTAGGATTCTTCGAGCTTTTCGAGCTCAACTGGTTGCTCGGGCTACTCAGCCTCGACCTGTTGTATCTCCTGCAGAACGTCCTTCTGGTCCTGATCTACCTGTCCCTCTACGTCGCCCTCCATCGGATCAACGAACCTCTCATGGCTATAGCCCTGGCCCTCGGCCTCGTGGGAATAGCGTCCTACTTCCCATCCAATACGGCCTTCGAGATGCTCGACCTGAGCACCCGGTACGCGGGCGCGGAAACAGAGGCGCAGAGGGCCGCGTTGCTGGCCGCGGGTGAGGGGATGCTCGCCACTTACGTGGGCACCGCATTCGACGTGTACTACGTACTCAATGCCATCGCGCTCCTGATCATCGCCGCCGTCATGTTGCAGAGCGGCGTCTTCGGTCGGGTAACCGCTTACGTGGGGCTTCTGGCGGGCTTGCTGATGTCGATACCCTCCACCGCAGGTACGATAGGGCTTGTCTTCGCCCTCGCGTCTCTCCTGCCCTGGGCGGTCTTTTCGGTGCTCGTCGCCCGAAGGCTCTTACGGTTGGCGCGAGGTACCACAAAAGGCGCGGCTAATGGGAGCTGAGAACAGTCAGAACTTGGGATGGAAAGGCGTTCGTCGTGTCGCGTTCTTCGTCTGGGCGGCGGTTCTGTCGCTACTCTCTGGCATCACGTTCGTCGGGGTCACCGTCCTCACGGTCGGGCTGTGGCTCGCAGGTCAGAACCCTGATACCAACCCCGTCGTCGACCTCGGTTTCTTCGCGCTTGGCGCGGTCATCATCACGACCGGGTTTGTGGTCCAGTTACGGGCGCCGGAGCGCAAGATCTCCGGCCTCCAGCAGGCAGCCGTCGGTCTTCTCGCGCTCGGGGCCGCCGGGCTGGTCGGTGGACGGATAGAACCCCTCACCGGATCGCTCCTCCTACTAGTTGCTACCGCTATCCTGGTGGCCCTCCATCCGGCGCGTCAGGAGTTCTTCAGGGCCGGTACCCGCCTGAGCCCACGCCTGGCCGCGCTCTCGATCCTCGCCGCTATTCCCGCCACCGCTTACGCCGCAACGATGCTCGTCCAGGCACGACAGGCCGGGCCGTCTTGCTTCTTCGGACGATGCGCGTATGGGGATCGCTTCGCGGAGATGGCCGCTCTCGCTATCGCCATCGTGGTCGCCGGGATGTTGGCCGCGCTCAGGCCGGGAGGTTGGAGGATCACGGTCCGGAGCGTGGGGGTGGCCGCCGTCATCGTGGGATCTGCGTCTATCGTGTTGCCGGAGCTTCCCGGAGCGTTAGGCCAGGCCGCGGGAGCGTTGGCCCTTGGGTGGAGCGTCCTGTTTGTCACGGTCGCAGAGTGGGAGGCGCACAATCTCGCAGAGTCACCCGCTTCGCCACAGTAAGGAGGTGTGGGAATGAGTAACGCCACCAGAATAACGGTTTCGACGTTCGGCGCCCTTGCGGGGCTGGCGGGCATCGAGCACGGTATCGGTGAGATTCTTCAAGGCAACGTGGCTCCCGACGGGGTAGTGATCGAGTCCTGGACCGAATCGGAGCTGTTCGCCATCCTGGATGGGGAGCCGGCCATGACCATCATCCCCAATCTCCTCGTGACCGGAATCCTCGCTATCCTCGTCTCTCTGGTCTTCCTCGTTTGGTCAACTATATTTGTGCAGAGGAAGCACGGGGGCCCGGTCCTGATACTCTTGTCGGTCGTCATGCTCCTGGTAGGCGCGGGCTTCGGACCCCCGATACTCGGAGTCATCGTCGGTCTCGCGGCGACCAGGATAGACGCGCCGTTGCTCTGGTGGCGCACACACCTCTCCAGTGGCTCGCGGCGTTTCCTGGCGAAGCTGTGGCCGTGGTGTTTCGCGGCTGCGGTGATCTCCTGGCTACTGTTGATGCCCGGCACGATGCTCCTGGATCTCTTCTTAGGTGTGAGCAACCCGGAACTCGTCGTCTCCGTCATTGCGCTCTCGGCTTTCGGATTTCTTCTGCTCGCGATCTTTACCGGATTTGCGCACGATGTCCAGAAGCGGACGGGTTTGCGGAAGGAATATTCAACAAGTGGTGGACGTGGACAAGATGAGCTACTCCCGAGAGGACGGTGAGTTATGAGTCTGGCGCGTTGGTTCTATCGTGGCGGGCGTCCCAATCGTGTGGCGCGCATCCTCAACCGGGGAGGGGCTGTGGCTCACGCGCTCGGGATCGCCCCAAACTATCTGGTCACCCTGGAGGTGCCGGGCCGCAAGTCCGGCCGGACCATCAGCTTTCCGCTCGTCATGGCCGTCGTCGGGGACGAGCGCTACCTGGTGTCCATGCTCGGGGAGGAAGTGAACTGGGTGCGGAACGTAAGGGCGGCCGGAGGCAACGCCACCCTACGCCACGGCCGCCGGGAGGAGGTGTGCCTGGAAGAGGTCGCGCCGGAAAACCGGGCGCCCATACTGAGGGCCTATCTGAAGCTGGCGCCCGGGGCCAGGCCTCATATACCGGTTGACAGGAACGCGCCGCTGGACGAGTTCGAGGAGGTGGCGCCCCGGTTCCCCGTGTTCCGGGTCGTATCGAAGTCGGACGAAACGCCGCGCCGGACCCGGGGCGAAGTGATCGTCTTCGGCGTAAAGCTGGTCCATTCGGTGATCTTCCTGAGCATCGCGGCCAGCATCCTGCACGTCTTCTACGCTGGTGTTACGGGCCGCGGCTCCCGGTGGACCGGGGTCTCCCTCGCCGTTGCGCTGGGCGAGAGCGCCATCTTCGCGGGTAACGGCTGGCGATGCCCGCTCACGAAGGTGGCTGAAGACTTCGGGGCTGATAGCGGCCAGGTGACCGACATCTTTCTCCCGAAGTGGTTCGCGGACCGCATACCCCAGATCTTCACGCCGCCGCTACTCATCGGCACAGTCGCCCTGCTCTGGCGCCGCTTGCGAAGGAGGAGACCATGAAGTACAAGAGCATCGTCGTAACCGAAAGAGGTGGAACAGAGGGCATCCGGATCGTCGAGAAAGAGCTGTGTGCGCCGGCTCCAGAAGAAGCGCGAATTCGAGTCCTGGCCTCACCAGTAATCCAGGACGACATCGCCGTCCGGGCCGGCAACCGGCCTTTCCTGGCTAAGACGCCGTTCACGCCGGGTTACAGCATCCTGGGCGTCGTGGATGCAGTCGGTGAAGGCGTTACCGAGGTCGCAGTGGGTGACCGCGTCGCGGCTATGACGAATTACGGCGGTCACGCCGAGTACGTCTTCTGGGATGCTGAAAAGCTCGTTCACGTTCCGGCGACCCTGGACCCGGCGGAGGCCGTCGTGCTGATCCTGAACTACCTGGTCGCCTTTCAGGTGTTGCATCGGGTTGCAGAGGTGAATCCGGGCGATAAGGCGCTTATCGTTGGTGCTAGCGGCGGGGTCGGGACCGCTTTTCTGCAGTTGGGCCGGCTGGCGGACATCAAGATGTACGGGTTGGCATCATCCAGTAAACACAGCATATTGACCGACTACGGCGCCATACCGATTGACTACCACACGGAAGATTTCGTGGAGGTGATCCGGGCTGAGGAGCCGGACGGCCTCGACTACGTCTTCAACGGGATGGGCGAGGAATACTTCGGGCGCGGGTTGGCCGTGTTGCGGCGTGGCGGCGTGCTGGTCACTTACGGTGCCCCGCAGAGCTTTTCACACTTCTTGCTTCTCGTGGCGAAGCTGGCTTTTTACAACCTGCTGCTGAATAGTAAGACCATCAAGGGCTACGGAACCCATCGGTTGGGTGTGGAGCTGTTCAAGGAAGACTGGAAGAGGCTCTTCGATCTGCTGGAAAAAGGCAGGATCCAACCCATCATCGTGAAGAAGTTCCCAATCCTGGAAGCCGTAGAAGCCTACGAGCTGTTGGAGAGCGGAAAGATCTCCGGCAACGTCGTTCTGCTCGCGCCGGAGCTTTTTGGAGGTCGGAGATTGATGGAGTTGCCGTCCAACGAGGTGGAGGACCGATGTGGCGAGTAGTCGCTACGAAGAAGCCTGATTCCCAAGCCGCAGGTCCCCGCTGGATTTGGCTCTACAGAATCGCTGAGATGAGCGTAAACGGTGGAGTTGCTTCGGATCCAACGGCGAAGATGAGATCCGATACCGAACCGGAGAAGCCCAGAGAGAATGCACCGTAACCGGAAGAGGAGATACTCATGAAGGATCGCCGAAACCCGCTGAACATCGCCTGGAAAGCCTGGAGGGACGAGCGTGGAGGACCTGCTGCCATCGCCGCCCGCCAACAAGCCCGGCTGGTGGAGCTGGTCGAGTTCGCCCGCAAGTGCTCGCCGTACTACCGGTCTCTGTACGCAGGACTTCCCCCGCACGTTAGCGACGTGCGTACCCTGCCGCCGGTGACGAAACCGGAGCTTATGGAGAACTTCGACGGGTGGGTGACGGACCCGGCGGTAACCCGCTCCGGCGTCGAGGAGTTCGTGGCCGACGAGTCGCTGGTGGGGGAGTCGTACCTCGGCAAGTATATGGTCTGGACTACCTCCGGCACCACCGGCGAGCCTGCCATCCTGATCCACGACTGGGGCTCGTGGCGTGTAATGGAACTGTTGCCTCGCTTCCGCGGGTATCGAGGCTTCTTGAAACCACGCGACTTCTTCAAGATAGTGCAGGGCGGCGCTCGTAGCGCGGCAATTATCGTGACCGGGGGCCATTTCGGCGGGAACGTTGCGGTGGAGCAAGTGCGCCGGCAGAGTCCGCGGATGGCGGAACGAGTCCGCGTGTTCTCGGCGCTCACGCCCCTGGACGAGCTTGTAGAGGAGCTCAACGCTTTCCAGCCCGTGGTCCTCGGTGGCTACGCCAGTGCGCTCGCGCTCCTGGCCCGGGAGCAGGAAGCGGGGAGACTGAGGATACGTCCCGTTTTGGTGAGTACCTCAGGAGAGATGCTGGCTCCCGCGGTACGCGCCCAGATCGAGTCGACCTTCGAATGCCGGATGCCGGAGAGCTACGGTGCTTCAGAGGTAGGGGCCATCGCCCTCGCCTGCGGACACGGCTGGATGCACGTCCAGTCCGACTGGGTGATCCTTGAGCCGGTAGACGAAGACTACAAGCCGGTTCCACCGGGTGAGCCCTCGTCCACGGTCCTGGTCACCGGCCTAGCGAACCGGGTGCAGCCGATCATCCGCTACGATCTGGGCGATTCCGTAACCGTCAAGCCCGAGGCCTGCACCTGCGGCAGACCCCTGCTGGCTATCCGGGTCGTGGGCCGGACGAACGACATACTCTCCTTCGAGTCGGATGACGGCAAGGAAGTTCAACTCCTACCGTTGTCGCTCGGGACGGTGATCGAAGAGACCGAAGGCGTCCGGCGCTTCCAGGCGATCCAGACCGGACCGGCAACCCTGGGCGTGCGGCTGGAGCCGGTGCCGGGCGCGGACGGTGAGAAAGTTTGGGAAGCAGTCGCCGGTCGCCTTGACGAGTTCCTGGAGGATCAAGGGCTGTTGACTGTCGAGATCCAGAAAGACCCGGAGCCGCCAAAGCCGAACCCGAAGAGTGGCAAGTTACGCCAGGTCTGGAGTGCCCTTTGAGATTAAGATGGATGCTCCAACCCTCAAAGGCTGTGTGTACGGTTACGTCGCCGTGGGGTTCCTGATCCTGGCGATCGCCCGTATAGCCTGCGGTTCGGCAAGGAGACCCCGCTGCGTGCGCGAGCCCAGGTACCCTGGGGACCATGATGGCACCCTCCCGGGTCAACGGCCCTTCGTCTCAGATAATTCGAGGCCGCAGGGCATGTCTTACGCTCGCAGGGGAACGTTTCGGAGCAAGGAGGTTTTCAAAGAGCGCGTGAAGCGAACAGCGAGCATAAGACACGAACGGGAGGTCATAGACGGATGACAGACGATCGGAGAAACGACAATTCAGGATCAAGATCCAACGACTCCTGTTCGCGTCGCGGAGGAGGTGGTTGCGGTTGCGCGTTTCCATTGGTCGTACTGGTGGTCGGAATAATACTCTGGATCTTCGGCACAAACCTCGGCATCGGTCTTTCGGCGAGGGTGCCATTTACGGAGAGCAACCTGACCGTCGCGGGATCTGTCGGAAGCAAAGAGATGGCGATAGACACGCTCCCGAATTACGCGGAGCAGAAGATCGCTGACAACAACAACTTCATCAACCAGTCCATAACCCTCACCATAGGACCGGCCGAAGGGATCTCACTCGTTGTGCTCGGCAAACAGGAAGGAGCCCCGGTCGTTGACCTCCACCTCGATGCGGAGAGTCGTTAGCCTCTGTTATGTGCTTCAAGACAACCTTGTTGCCTGGGGTCTCGCAGGCTAATGACACCATTCGACCACTGAATTGATCAATATGCGTCATGGCGGCTCTCTATTTCAGCGTTAGGCTTGAACTGTAACGTAGGGGATGTGTCCCACGTGACCGCTCCGAACTAGCAGGAAGGAGTCGTCAATGAAAGCAAGCAAGAAGACCGCAAGAATCGTTGGAGCGTTGTTCCTGATCTCCAACGCCACTTTCATTCTGGGTGCCATCATACTTATCGAACCCGTTCTGAATGCTCCGGATTATCTCACCCTGGTTTCCGAAAATAGAACGCAGGTGATCTCGGGTGTACTCCTCGAGATGACCAACGCCGTTGCGTATCTGAGCATTGCAGTACTGTTGTTCCCTATCCTGAGACAACGCTTTGCGAGCCTGGCACTCGCCTACGTTGGCTTCAGGCTCATCGAGTTCGTAATGCAGATCGCCAGTGCCCTCGGCCCATTATTGCTGTTGTCGCTGAGTGAGGAATTCGTGGGAGCAGGCTCCCCGGAAACTATTTCTTTCCAGACCCTGGGGGCGTTATTGGTAGCGGAACGTTATTGGGCCTTTCAGATGCTCTTTGTCACTTTCGGCCTCGGTGCGCTGCTGTTCTATTACATGC
>JBARZO010000510.1:0-3991 GCA_049650165.1 Rubrobacteraceae bacterium | reverse complement strand
GCCTGGTACTGCGGGTCGGTCAGCGTCTGCTGCGGCGCCACCGTCACCGAGTCGCCCGTGTGGACGCCCATCGGGTCGACGTTCTCGATGGAGCAGATGATGACGACGTTGTCGGCGAGGTCGCGCATGACCTCCAGCTCGAACTCTTTCCAGCCGGAGACGCTTTTCTCTACGAGGGTGCTGTTTACGGGGCTCGCATCCAGTCCGTCCTGGACGGCGCGTTCGAGTTCGTCGTAGTCGTGGGCGACGGCGCCACCTTTGCCGCCCAGGGTGAAACTGGGTCGGATTATTAGCGGGAAGCCTATCCTGGCGGCGAGTTCGTGGGCTTGTTCGAGGTTCTTTACCGTGCGGCTATCGGGGACTTTCAGCCCGATGCGGTCCATCGCGTCGTGGAATAGCTGGCGATCCTCGGCCATCTGGATGGATTCTACGGAGGCGCCGAGCAACTCAACGTCGTATTCGTCCAGTATCCCGGCCTCGTCTAGTTCGATGGCGAGGTTAAGTGCGGTCTGGCCGCCGAGGGTTGGGAGAAGGGATTCGGGGCGTTCGCGGCGGATGATCTCCGCGACCGCCTCAATGGTCAGGGGTTCTACGTAGGTAGCGTCCGCGAACTCCGGGTCGGTCATTATGGTGGCCGGGTTGGAGTTTGCGAGGACGATCCGGTAGCCCTCGTCTCGCAGGGCGCGACATGCCTGGGTTCCCGAGTAGTCAAACTCTGCGGCCTGCCCGATCACTATTGGGCCGGAGCCAAGGATCAGGATCGTCGAGATGTCATTCCGACGCGGCATCTAGGCCTCACTCCCGCTAGAGACTGTCTCGATAAAGTCGTCGAAGAGGTAGCCGGAGTCGCGGGGTCCGGGGCTTGATTCAGGATGGTACTGAACGCTCCAGACGCGTAGATCTTTATTCTCAATACCTTCGACGGTCCCGTCGTAGAGGTTTCGGTGCGTCATTTCGACCTCTTCCGGTAGCGATTCTTCCCTGACGGCGAAACCATGATTCTGGCTGGTTATCTCGATCCGTCCGTTCCGTACATTCCGAACGGGATGATTTGCCCCATGATGTCCGAAGGGCATCTTGTACGTCTCACAGCCAAGCGCGAGACTGATAAGTTGGTGTCCGAGGCAGATGCCGAAAGTCGGAACCTCTCCGAGCACGGGTTTGAGCGTGTCAACGGCTTCCTGAAGCGCCGCCGGATCTCCGGGACCGTTCGAGAGGAAAATTCCGTCCGGCTCAGAATCCAAGATTTCATCCGCACCTGACGAGCCCGGTATGGCGAGCACCGAAGCTCCCCGGCTCCGGAGTTCCTTGTAGATCGAACCTTTCACACCGTAGTCGAGGGCCGCAATTCGGCATCGCTCTTCCCCGTAGGCCGGGAGCAACGTCGGCTCGGTCAACTCGCTACTCGACGATGCGAGGTCCAGACCAACCATTGACGGATGTGAGTTGGCTTTCTCGCGCAACAGGTTTGGGTCGCGCTCGACGGTAGATATGATTCCCCGCATCGAACCTTTGTCCCGCAAGTGACGGGTCAGGGCGCGGGTATCTATTCCTTCTACGCCAACTACGCCGGCTTCTTCGAGCAAGGAAGCCAGAGATTGTTCGCTCGCCCAGTTGCTGTGGTACGGCGTGTATTCCCGAACGAGTACGGCGGCTGCTTGTACCTTGTGGGATTCCTCATCGCCGGGGATGACGCCGTAGTTCCCGATCAGGGGGTAGGTGAACAGCAAAATCTGCCCGCGGTAAGACGGGTCCGTCAGCGTCTCCTGGTAGCCGACCATGCTGGTCGTAAAAACCACTTCACCGGCGACTTCGCCGTCTCCCGTAAAAGTCTTACCCTCGAAAACTGTTCCGTCTTCGAGGACCATCGTAGCCCGTCTAGGCCCGTACTCCAAACCGCGCTCCTATCTTGTCGTAAATCAGTTCGCCGCCGACCATAGTGCCCACGACCCAACCCGCGAGCTTTTGCCCCAGATAAGGCGAGTTCCAGGACTGGCTCTGTAACGTCTCACGCCCTACGGTCCACTCTTCCGACAGGTCCACGAGGACCAAGTCCGCAGGAGCACCGACCGAGATGCTTCCCGAGCCGCCGATCCACTGTCCGGGGGAGCAACTCATTGCTTCCACCAGTCGTCGGAGCGAGAGTTTACCGCTCTTTACGAGCGCCGTATAGAGCGCCGCGAATGCCGTCTCATGACCCAAAAACCCGGGCGCGGCTTCTTCCAACGGGAGTTCCTTCTCCTCCGAGGCGTGCGGTGCATGGTCGGTCGCCACGAAATCGAGCGTGCCGTCCGCCAGAGCTTCGCCTACGCCCAGCCGATCTTCATCCGGACGTAGCGGCGGGTTTACACGATACATGCCCTCCAGCGTGGAGATCAGGTCGTCCGTAAGCGTCAGGTGGTGCGGAGTGGTATCCCCGGTAACGTCGGCCCGCTCCTTGAAGAATCCGACCAACGCGGCGGAGAGTTCGGTGCTCACGTGCGTGATGTGGACCTTTGCCCCGGTCTCGGCGGCCAGGATGAGGCCGGTCGCCGTGGCCGTGTCTTCCGCGCTGGCCGGGATTCCTGGGACGCCGGCCAGCGCCGCGACTGCTCCATCGTGGACTACACCGGTAGAGAGATCGTGGTCTTCACAGTGCAGGATGACGGGCAATCCGGCGGTCCTGGCGTAGAGCATGCCGTTGCGGAGCACCTCCGCCGAAGCCGTCCCCAGTCCGTCGTCCGACACGCAGAACGCCCCAGCCTCTTTGAGCAACCGCATCTCTGTCAGCCGTTTCCCGACAAGTCCTTCGTGCAGCGCGGCCGAGATGTACGCCCGTATCCGGGACTCTTTCTCTATGCGCCGCATGAGGCCGCTGACGATTACCGGCTTGTCCACTACGGGATCGGTGTTCGGCATCATGACGACGCTCGTAAATCCTCCCGCCGCAGCCGCCGCAGAACCGCTCTCTATGTTCTCTTCGTCCTCACGCCCCGGCGTGCGCCAGTGGGCGTGAACGTCAACAAGGCCCGGAAAGAGATGTAGTCCGTCCGCGTCCAACTCTCGCGTTCCACGCAGGTTTTCCCCGATCTCCGTTATGCGACCCGATGAGATCCGCACGTCCATGATGCCGTCGAGGTTCGTTCCAGGGTCGAGGACGTGGGCGTGGCGGAGGATCATGTCTTCAGGAGCCGCGCTCAAGCCGCCACCTCGTGAACGGCGCCGGTCGCGAGCGACAGAACCGCCGAACGAACGGCTATACCCGCCGCGACCTGATCCGGCACCAGCGAAGCCTCGTCCAGAACTACGTCACCGGAGATCTCCACCCCCCGATTCACCGGCCCCGGATGCATTACCGTAACCCCCGGCTCTAAGTGGCGTCGCGAAACTCCGTAGTACGCCGAGTATTCGGCCACCGAAGGAACTCTCGGCGATCCTCCAACCATCCGCTCGTTCTGGAGCCGCAGCATGTAAAGGGTTTCGGCCCCCCAATCCAGGGCTTCGTCCACCGAATCGAGGACCGGCAATCCCCAAACTCCGGCGTCCCGAGGCAACAAGGTGCGGGGCGCGACCAGGGCGATTTCCATACCGGCCGCCTGGAAAGCAGGGACCACACTTCGGGCGACCCGACTGTGCAACACGTCCCCAACAATCGCGACCCGTCGTCCGGCCAACTCGCCAAACCCGCCCAACGCATCACTTAGCGCGTAGAGATCCAGAAGAGCCTGGGTAGGATGCTGCCCGCACCCGTCACCCGCGTTGACCACCGCCGCTTCGGTGTGTTGGGACGCGAGTTGCGCCGCACCCACCGCCGGATGCCTAAGAATTATCGCGTCGGCCCCGAGGTTGTCCAGTGTGACGACCGTATCTACCAGGCATTCCCCCTTCGAGATGGAAGACCCTTTCTCCGAAAGCGAGATCACGTCCGCCCCCGCCCGCCGCGCCGCCAACTCGAAGGAGGCCGAGGTTCGGGTGGAAGCCTCGAAGAACGCCATGCAGACGGTCTTGCCGG
>JBARZO010000509.1:0-11436 GCA_049650165.1 Rubrobacteraceae bacterium | reverse complement strand
CCCGGCGACAAACCTTCCGGCCTCGTGCGGCGCTTCGGCAAGAGCTTCGGCGAGAAGAACCTCCGCAAGATAGCGCCGGTCGTAAACATCCTGCGGGAGATCGGGGCGGCGCACGACAAGGAACCCGCCCAGGTCGCCCTCAACTGGCTCGTGACCCGGCGGCAAGTCCTTCCAATACCTGGTGCGAAGAACGAACGTCAGGCCCGCCAGAACGCCGGAGCCCTCGGGTGGGAGATGGCCGACGAAGAGGCCGAGAAGCTAGAGTTGGCGACGCTTGGTTGGCGGTAGGAGAAGCTGTAGCTCTACATTGTAGCTCTACAGCTTGCCTGACAGTACGGTTGCGACCTGTATTACCGGGCTCAGGGTCGGGCTGAAGGGTGGGGAGTAGGCGAGGTCGAGGTTTACCAGATCCGGGACCGTGAGCTTGGCCCAGATGGCGGTGGCGCAGATGTCTATGAGCTTGTCCGCGCCGAAACCGACGCTTTCGGCTCCCAGAAGTTGGCCGCTCTTTTTGTCCGAGATCAGCTTTAGAAAGACCTTGTCTACGCCGGGATAGTATCCTGCCCGATCGTTTGATTCTATCCCCGCGCTTACCGTCTCGAAGCCGGCGTCTTCGGCTTCTTTTTCGGAGAGACCGGTCTTGCCGACACCGAGATCGAAGACCTTGAAGATCCCGGTTCCCAATACGCCAGGAAACCCGAGCGTATCTTCTCCGGTGGCGGCGTTGGTGCCCGCGACGCGGCCCATCTGGTTTGCCGTGTCGCCGAGCGGAACCCAGGTCGGTTCGCCGCTCGCGAGGTTTGTAGTCTCTACGCAATCCCCGGCGGCCCAAACGTCCGGGAGGTTCGTCTTCATGTGCTCGTCCACTTCGAGGGCTCCGGTCGGGCCGATCCCGACGCCCATCTTCTCCGCGAGGTCCACCCGGGGCTTTATACCGACCCCCAAAATCACGAGGTCCGTCGCCAATTCTTCGTGCCCGAACTTCACGCTTTGGACTCTTCCGTCGCCGGTAAACTCTTCGACTTCGTTTCCGGCGTAGAGGTTTATGCCTTTTTCCGTAAGGTGGGCGCAGACGCGGTCGGCGACTTCTTCACCGTAGGCTATGGCGACTTGATCCGCGGCCTCAACCAGCGAAACTTCCATTCCCGAGGAGCACAGGTTCTCGGCCAACTCCAGCCCAATATAGCCGCCACCGACGATGGTCGCCTTCTCAGGAGAATATTTCCGAATATAGTCGAGCACCTCGTCCGCGTCGGACAGAAACCGAAGCTCGAAGATCCCATTGAGGTCCACGCCGGGAATAGGCGGCACAACTGCCTGGGCGCCGGTCGAGAGGAGGAGCCGATCGTAATCGTCTTCGAACTGTTCATCGGTCTTCAAGTTACGTACCGTGAGCTTCTTGCTCTCGTGGTCTATGCCTTCGACGCGGTGCCGAGTGAGCACCTCGATCTCCTTTTCGGCGAAGTCTTCCGGGGTCCGGGCGACGAGGTTGTCGCGATCATCTACTGTGCCGGACAGAAAATACGGTAGGCCGCACTCGCTGATAGAGACCTCCGGTTCTTCTTGGTACAGCGTGATCTCCAGCTCCGGGTCCACCCGGCGGGCTCGGGAGGCAGCTTTCGTTCCCGCCGCAACCCCGCCTATTACAACCAGACGCACTACGATAAGCTCCTCTCCGGCATAGCCGCCGATCTCCGCCGTGAAAAAACTCGGCCCCCGAAAGGGATCCGGGGGCCGAGCATGATGCTTTACGGAACGATGGTTAGGAAGTAGCGGCCTGGTAGCGGCGCTCTGCCTCATCCCAATTCACTACGTCCCACCAGGCGTTGATGTAGTCGGGACGCCGGTTCTGGTACTTGAGGTAGTAGGCATGCTCCCAGCAGTCGAGCCCTATGACCGGCAACTTGCCTTCCATGAGCGGCGAGTCCTGGTTCTGAGTCTTATCTATCGAGACGGAACCACCCGGGTCGACTATGAGCCAGCACCAGCCGGAACCGAACACGGAGCCCGGAGCAGCCTCGGCGGCCCACTTCTCCTTGAACTCGTCAAAAGAGCCGAAGGCGTCGTTTATGGCGTTCGCCAGGTCTCCGGTAGGCTCTCCGCCACCCTGGCCGTCGGGACCCATGATCTTCCAGAACATGGAATGGTTCGAGTGACCGCCGCCATTGTTTCGCACGGCCCGCTTTATGTCCTCCGGAAGGCTGTCTATGTTAGCCAGAAGATCCTCGACGTTGCCGGGGTCGGCGTCCGGATGGTTCTCCAGGGCGGCGTTCAGATTTGTGACGTAGGTGTTGTGATGCTTCTCATGGTGCAGGTGCATCGTCTCTTTGTCGATGACCGGCTCCAGAGCATCGTAGCCGTAGGGCAAGTCGGGTAGTTCGTAAGCCATCTCTTCTCCTTTTTTAGCCTTCTCTCAGCACTTTAACATACCCTTCAAGGAGAGGTTTCAACCTTTACAGAGCCACTCATCGACGAATTATAGGACTCGCAGTGCGGGGGCTTGTAAGATATCGGTATGGATCACACTTCGAGACCTTGCCCCCCCGAAGCTCTCGTCCAGAGTGCGGGAGGCTCTGCGTCACTCCTGGAGCGTGCCCTGGAGGCCAGCTCTAACGGCATCGTCATTACGGACCCGGAAAAGCCGGATAATCCCATAATTTACGTAAATTCGGCTTTCGAGAAGATCACCGGCTATCCACCCGAAGAAGTCTTGGGATATAACTGCCGCTTCCTGCAAGGAAAGAATGGGACGCAGCCTGAATTGGACGAGGTGCGGACAGCGATCCGCGAAAGACGTGACTGCCGGGTGGTGCTCCAGAACTATCGCAAGGATGGAACGCTTTTCTGGAACGAGCTATACGTTTCTCCGGTTTTCGATGCCGAAGGGTGCTTGACGAACTTTATCGGTATACAAAACGATATTACCGAGCGCTATAGCTTGCAGGATGTCATACACGGTAGTGAAGAGCGGTTGCGGCTGGCGATGCGCGCCGGGCATATCGGTATGTGCGAGCGGAGTGCAGGGACCGAGGCGCTTGTATGCTCCGAAGGTTTTGCGGAGATCTTCGGTCTTCCTACCGGACACTTGACCCCGACTTACGAAGAGCTGATCGAAAAGGTCCATCCAGAAGATCGCGAACTCTTACAAAGCGCCCAGAAAGCCGCAAGCCTGGAAGGTAACTCACACGAGGTAGAGTACCGGGTGGTCCATCCCGACGGTCGTGTTCGGTGGGTCGCGGAGCGCGGTCGTATCTACCGCGACGCCCAGGGAGAATTGGAACGTACCATCGGGATCATCCAGGATATTACGGATCGCAAAAGGTCGGAGGAAGAGCGAAATTCGCTACTCGAACGGGAGCAGCAGGCCCGAGAATGGGCCGAGCATGCGACCCGGCGAATGTTTGTTCTGGAGGAGGCGAGCTCGGCCCTCTCGACCTCTCTCGACTACGAGGCGACGCTCGGTAGGATCACGGACGTCTTCGTGCCCAACCTGGCTGACTGGTGTCTGGTGGACGTAGTGAACGAAGATGGCTCATTGAGCCGAAAAGCGCAAGCCCACGCAGACCCCGACAGAGAGCGTCTCCTGCAGGAGACGGAGAATAGATCTCACAACACTTTCGTGTGTGCGCCCGAGGTTCCAGAAGTGCTTGACTCCGGTCGTTCGGCTTTCGTTTCGCATACAAAGGAACCTTTGATAAGACAGCTACCGGAAACGAATCTCTCTTCGGACCCGTTGGAAGACGTAGATAATAAAGAAGTCCCGGATATCCAACTGAAGTTGGAGGCGTACTCTTATATGGTCGTGCCGCTCGTCGCGCGGGGGCGAATTTTGGGGGCCGTCACCCTGGCTTCTTCCAACCCGAACCGGCGATATGCTAGAGAGGATCTCTCGCTAGTCGAAGAACTGGCGAACCGGTGCGGCCTGGCTCTAGAGAACGCCCGGCTGTACCGCGAACAGAGCCATATAGCCCGTACGTTGCAAAGTGGGCTCCTCCTGCAAGAGCTCCCGGAGATACCTGGGGTCGAGGTCGGCCTGGAGTACCTGTCGGTCGGACAAGAGAACGAGGTGGGCGGAGATTTCTACGACCTGATCGACACCCACTACGACGGCTGGCTGTGCCTGCTCGGGGATGTAAGCGGGAAGGGAGCCCGCGCCGCCACATCCACGGCCCTCATAATGTACGCCCTCCGCGCCGTAGCTTTTCAGGGAGATAAACCTTCCATAGTCCTCTCAGCTTTGAACGAAGCGATGCTCCGCCAGGACTCCGACAATCAGTTCTGCACCGCAGTTTGTGCCCGCCTGGAACCGGAGGAGTGTGAAGGAGACGATGTCAAACTAACCCTCGCCCGCAGTGGACATCCGCCACCGCTCTTGATGCGCGGCGACGGCTGCGTAAAAGAGTTAGGAGAGCCGGGGCGCGCCATCGGAGTTTTCGAACATCTAGAGCTGGAAAACCTGACCCTGCGCCTCGAACCCGAAGATACGCTGGTCCTCTATACCGACGGCATAACGGAGGCCCGCTCTGCTGATGGAACGTTCTTCGGCGAAGAACGTCTAAAGAAACTGGTTCGAGACTGCGCCGGGCTCAATGCCGTCGCGGTCGCCGGACGCATAAAAGACGCCGTTCTAGATCACCGTGGCGGCGGCCCGGGCGACGATCTAGCGATACTGGTGCTAAGAGTCTGCGGTTCCTAGCCGAGAACTTCCATCGCCACAGCCCTTACCGGAGCCCCATCCGCGTCGCCGAGCTTGACGGGCAGCAAACTCAAAACCGGATTCGGGAAATCCAGGTCCCCGAGGCCGGTAAGGTTCTCTGCGATGACGCAGCCCGCACCGCACAGTAGTTTGTGTGCCGGGTAGCCTTCCGGATGTGGGCCTTCTAGCACGGTCTCGTCTACGCTCAAAGCGTCTATTGCGATAGTCTTGACG
Organism: Rubrobacteraceae bacterium; assembly: GCA_049650165.1. Lineage (GTDB taxonomy): Bacteria > Actinomycetota > Rubrobacteria > Rubrobacterales > Rubrobacteraceae > SIRX01. Next base: position 6,506 of record JBARZO010000509.1, on the reverse strand, counting down.
CCGCTGTCCAACAGAAGCTGCGCCGCCCGGTGGTCGAGAAACGGATGGTCGTAGTATCGGGGTGTTCCGTAGTGCTCGTCCCACCCGGTCCACATCACAGCGATAACTTCCCTGCAGAGCAATGTTTCATAAGGTTGCAGGTCCTCTACCGTAATGCGTCCTCGAGGCTCTTTGCCGCGCACGTCCATAAGCATGGCCGGTCCTACGAATAGCTTCGGGTCCATATCGTCTATGCGCTTCCCGTCCCCGACGAAGTGGTAGGGGGCGTCAACGTGGGTGCCGGAGTGGGAGCCGAGGTGAAGGCTCAAAACGTTCATGCCGTAGTCTTCTATGGTGACCGCCGGCTCCGAGCTTGGTTCGGGGTCGCCAGGGAAGATCTGGGTGTTTTCATCTACCCGGTGGGACAGGTCTACGATGCGACCTACCCTCATCGGCGTAGACTACTGGTTGGCGCGGGCGAGCGCTGGGCAAAGCGGTTTACTAGGGCGTGTACGATCAGGTACAGGATGAAGGTTAGGGTAAAGCTCGGCAGGGTCGCGCCGAAGGCGAGCGGGCTGATCTGGGTCCAATAGAACGCCGCCCCGGCTCCAATTAGGTAGGCTATCCGGGCCGCTACGTTGTACCCACCCGTATACCAATACTCGCCGCCGCTACGCTTCAAAACTTCTGCGGCGTCGTAGTTGCCGCGCTTCACGATCCAGTAGTCGGCCAGCATGATCGCAAAAACCGGGATGAAGAGCGTCCCGATCAGGAGCAGGAAGTTCTGAAACTGGTCCAGAATCCCCGTCCACAGAGCACCCAAAACGGTGATGATCCCGATAGCGAGCGCCGGCTTCCAGAACGCGTCCTGCGGTCTTATGTTCAAATAACTCATAACCGCCCCGTAAACCGCCATCACGTTCGTCGTCATTACCGAGAGAAATATAACCAGCGCCGCCGGAATGCCGAATCCGAAGCCCGACAGGAGCACCGTCGGGTCGAAGGTTTGCTCCATGCCGCGCAGGATAGAGAAACCCGAGACCGTCGCCCCGAGGCCCATCGCCACCAGGGTCGCCACGACGTAGCCGATCATGGTCCCGCCCATGCCGCCGGCCTGGCTCTTTGCGTGCCGGTTGAAGTCCGCCGCCAGCACGTACCATGAGAAAGCCGTCGCCACCACGATGTCGAAGGCGATTGCAGCCGTGATGCCGTTCCGCTTGTCGATCTCCATCGTCAACAGGTTGCCGACGCTGAACTCCGTAAAGAGCTTGTAGAAGACTACGGCGGCGAGAATCAGCATCGAAGTCGCCACCAGGAATTCCATCCGCTCTATGCCGACGTGGCCCCGAAGCACGATCAGAACCACGATGACCTCGCACAAAATTGTAAAGAGCGGCAGGTTCGAGTAACCGAAAGAGGCGTTTATGGCGTAGTTCATACTCATGCCGGCGAGCAAAGCCTGCACCCAACTCCAGCCAACCAGGATCACCAGGTTTACCGCCGCCGGAAGATTGCTGCCCCGGATGCCGAAAGCGCCGCGGGAGAGCACCATCGTGGGCAAACCGGTGCGAGTCCCCATATTGCCGACAAGCGCGAGGCCGACGGCCCCGATCACCGACCCCACCAATACGATCCAGAGCGCTGTCAGGTACGGCAAGTCCGGTACCAAAAGCATCCCCGTAAGGATTGTAGTAACCACAACGTTCGCCCCGAGCCACATCGTAATGGCCTTGCCGAAACCCATCGTCCGGTTACCTTGTGGAGATTCATCTATGGTGTCGTTACCGAACTTGGAAGTAATCCTCTGCCACATATTCTTCTCCTTCGCGGCCTCGTAGATCTGGCTTTATACAGCTACTGTAACCCTACGTCAATACTGTAAGCTCGATGCAGTAATGTTGATATGGCCGGTGGTACAAAGTTGCGGGGAGACGTTAGGCGGGTCGATGTGCTTCGGGATAATACGATGTGGTTTGGGTAACGGCGGGCGCCAAGCGATAGTATGATGGCCCCTGACAACGATAGGAGGCTTTGGGATGAGTATGTTTCCGACGAAGATACTGCTGGCGACCGACGGGTCTCCGGAGGCCGTTCTGGCGACCCGATCGGCGATGGAGATGGCGGACAAAACGGACTCCGAGCTTAGCGTGGTCCATGTTGAGGAGGTGCCGGTGCTGGCACACTCCTATGCTGGACGGGAGGCTGAGGAAGGGGAGGCAACCCGGGCCCGGCAGTGGCTGGACGAACAAGTCGGCAAGATCGAGGAGGCCGGTGGGAAAGTAGCCGAGTCCCAGCTGCGGCTCGGGCGTCCGGCCCACCAGATCGTGCGTCTCAGCGAGGAGATGGAGGCCGGGCTGGTAGTTATTGGGAACCAGGGTCTTAGCGCCTTCCGGCGTTTCTTGATGGGAAGCGTCTCCGAGATGGTCATGCACTACGCGTCGTGCCCGGTCTACGTCGTGCGCGGGGGTGCGGGAGAGGAACGTCTTCCTTCGAGGGTGCTGCTCGCGACGGACGGTTCCACCAACTCCGAGGCCGCGGCGGGTGTAGCCGCCGAGTTCGCCGATAAGCTTGGCGCGGAGGTCTATCTAGTCCACGTAGAGGTCGTGCCGAGTATATTCGCGATGCCGGAGATCCACACGGAAGACATAGACTACGACGAGAGCCTACCGGAGAACATCGAGCGGGAGGGCCGCAAGAGACTCGAAACCCAGATACGTCAGGTAGAAGAGGCCGGCGGCACCGTGACGAAGTCTTACCTGCGGGCCGGTGACCCAACTCGCGAGATCGTCAACCTCGCCCAAAGGCTGGACGCGGGGGCAATCATAGTAGGTAGCCGGAGCTTCGGCGCTCTGGAACGCGCCCTGCTCGGCAGCGTTCCCGAAGGCATCGTCCGCCACGCCCACTGTCCCGTAATGGTCGTGCGGGAGAAGCAGTCCGGCTGACTCGGGCGAGCGGCCAGCCGGAGTTCTTCGTCTAGCTCTATCCCAGGCTCGTCATTACGTGCTTGATGCGGGTGTAGTCTTCGAGGCCGTACATCGAGAGGTCTTTGCCGTGGCCGGAGTGCTTGAACCCGCCGTGGGGCATCTCGGCGACGAGCGGGATGTGCGTGTTGATCCAGACGCACCCGAAGTCCAGCCGACGACTTACTCGCATCGCCCGCCCATGATCCCGGGTGAAGACGCTAGAAGCGAGCCCGTACTTGACCCCGTTGGCCCACCGGACCGCTTCGTCTTCTTCGGAGAATTGCTGGACGGTGATGACGGGACCGAAGATCTCGTTCTGTGAAGCCTCGTCGTCCTGCTGCAACCCGGAGACGACGGTAGGGGAGTAGAAGAACCCTCCGTTGCCGACCGGCTCCCCACCGGTTAAGATTTCGGCGTGGCCTGGAAGCCTATCTACCATGCCTGAGACGTGCTCTAACTGGTTCTTGTTGTTGAGTGGACCGTAGAGGACGTCTTCGTCATCCGGTAGTCCGGTTTTGGTGTTCTTAGCCTGTTCGGTGAGCGCGGCGACGAAGTCGTCGTAGGCGCCGGGGGCGGCTAACACGCGGGTTGCGGCGGTGCAGTCCTGTCCGGCGTTGAAGTAGCCGGCGCCCGCGATCTCCTCGGCCGCCGCTTCGAGGTCGGCGTCGTCGAAGACGATTACCGGCGCTTTGCCCCCGAGCTCCAGGTGGGTCCGCTTGAGGTCTTTGGCGGCGGCCTCCGCCACCTGCATGCCGGCCCGGACGGAGCCCGTTATGGAGACCATCTGGGGTGTCGGATGCGAGACTAGGGCGCTCCCGGTGTCCCGGTCGCCGCAGACGACGTTGAAGACGCCGTCGGGGAGGAATTCGGCGGCAAGTTCGGACAGCATTACGGTGGTGATGGGGGTGGTGTCGGAGGGTTTTATGACGACGGTGTTGCCGGCGGCGATAGCCGGGGCGAACTTCCAGACGGCCATCATCATCGGGTAGTTCCAGGGCGTTACCTGGGCGCAGACGCCGACGGGCTCGCGGCGGATGAATGAGGTGTAGCCTTCGAGGTATTCTCCGGCGGATTTGCCTTCCAGGCAGCGGGCGGCTCCGGCGAAAAAGCGGATTTGGTCGGCGGCTGCCGGTATCTCTTCTTCCATCGTCAGCCCGATCGGCTTGCCGGTGTTCTCCGACTCGGCCTGTACTATTTCACCAGCCCGGTCTTCGATGGCGTCGGCGATCCGGAGTAGGGCAAGCTGGCGCTCCGAGGGCGTCGTGTCCCGCCAGGACTCGAACGCTTTCTCCGCTGCGTCGAACGCCCCGTCCACGTCGGCCTGTCCCGAGAGTGGGGCCTGGGCGAATGTTTCTCCGGTTGACGGGTTGACCAAGTCGTAGGTCCGGCCTTCGGCGGGATCCACGTGCTCCCCCCCGATGAAGTTCTGTATTTTGCGGGTCTTTGTGTCCATGAAACTCTCCTTTCTCTGATTTTGCTACGTGGCGCTTGCTGTAGGGTTACGTTGTTTCAGGTCCGCGAGCACCTCACGGGCGCAGTTCCTGCCGGGTGCGCCGTAGACCGCGCCGCCGGGCCAGGCGCCGGAGCCGCAGAGGTAGAGGTTCTCTACCGGCGTGCGATAGTCAGCGTAGCCGGGTACCGGACGGTTGTCGAACATGTCCTCCGGCAGCATCTCGCCGTGGAAGATGTTGCCGCCGGTGATGCCGATGGTTTCCTCAATGTCCGGTGGCCCGAGAACCTGGACGTGCTCGATGGCGTCTGGCAAGTTCGGCGCGTACTCGGCGAAGGTGTCGATGATGCTGGCCCCGATCTCCTCTCGCCGCTCCTCCCACGAGCCCTCTGCCAGATCGTAGGGGGCGTACTGGCAGAACAGGCTCATCGTGTGCTTGCCGGGAGGCGCCAGCCCATCCTCGGTCGCACTCTGGATGTAGCCTTCCATAAACGGTTTCTCCGACGGTCGGCCTTGTTCGCAGTCTTTCCAGGCTTTCTCCAGATAGTCGATGGATGGGTTGATCATGATGCCGCCCGTGTGCTGCGGCCCAACCTCTTTACCCGGCACGGCGGCGAAGTCCGGCAACTCACCCAAACCCAGAAGCACCTTGACGACGGAACCTTCTACGCGCCGGTCTTTTACGCCCTGTACCAGTTCAGCCGGCAAGTGCTTCTCTCCGACCATGCTGAGGTAGGTGCGATGCGGGTCCGCGTTCGAGAGGATGACTTCGGCCCCGAAGTATCGTCCGTCGAGGGTGTAGACGCCGCGCGCCGCGCCGTCGCGGATCTCGATCTCTGCTACCTCGGAGTCTGTCAGGATCTCTACTCCATACTCTCTGGCTGAGGAGGCGAGGGCTTCGGCGACCATCCCCATGCCGCCGCGGACAAAGCCCCAGGCGCCCTGATGTCCTTCTATGGAGCCGAGTTCGTGGTGGAACTTCACGTAGGCGGTGCCGGGCGTGCGGGGACCGGCGTTCGTGCCGATCACACCTCCCGCCGAAAGTGGCGCTTTTACCTCCTCGGACTCGAAGTAATCGTCGAGGATTTCGGCGACGCTCTTCTCGATTAGGGTGTGCCAGTCTTCCGCTCCTTGCGGTCCGTCGAACGCGTTCCCTATCTCCTCCGCGCTAGGTGCGGGGCCGGCCATGAGCGGTTTCATACGGCTGATGATGCGGTTCCACATCGCCCAGTAAGCCTCGTAGGCGGCGGCGTCTTTTTTGGAGAATTTAGAGATTTGCTCGGCGGTTTTGGCATCGTCCAGATGTAGCATTATGTGTTGGCCGTCGGGGAACGGGGTGAATAGTTGGGGGTCGAATGCCCGGACATCGTAGCCGTGGCGTTTCAGTTCCAGGTCCCGGACTACCTCGGGCAACAGCAGGTTGCAGACGTAGGAGCAGGTCGAGAGCCTGTAGCCCGGGAACGCTTCTTCGGTGACGGTCGCGCCCCCGATCACCTCGCGGCGCTCCAAAACCAGGACCTTCTTGCCGGACCTGGCAAGATAGCCGGCGGAGATCAGGCCATTGTGCCCCGACCCGATCACGATGGCATCGTAGCGTCTGCTGCCCGACTCGCTGTTCAGATCCAATCTTCCTCTCCCAAATTTCTACGCGTATTCGCACCGGGCGAGCGCCATACCGAGTATCTCTCTCGCGCCGTCCCGCAGCGGCTTACCGTGGGCGAGAATTGCCGTAGCGAAGTTCTCCTGCAACAGCTTCTCCGCCGAGCGCTTCGCTTCTGCCGGTTCGGTGCAAAACGCTTTGCGAACCCCTACCCGGAGCCTGCGTGGCATGCAACCGAAAGCATCCGCCGTGAACAGCAGGCCGTCTTCGTCGCGCAGCAGCGAGACGTGGCCGAGCGTGTGTCCCGGAGTAGAGATCACCCGAAACCCGGCTACAGTGTCCCCCTCACCGACTACCTTCCCAACCGGGATGCCCGGCGGCTTCGCATTGCTAGCGAGACGCCGCATAATCGGGTTGCTTGACGGATCGAACCCGCGCTGTCCGGAGATGACCTCCGCCTCGTGCTCCGTGGCCGAGACTTCCACGCCCGGCGCCCACTCCAGCATACCCTTCA
>JBARZO010000508.1:0-3756 GCA_049650165.1 Rubrobacteraceae bacterium | reverse complement strand
CGGGCCCGGCCTCTAAGAAATGCTGGGACTTCTTCGAGCTCTTCCAGCGCCTCTTCGCTCCACGGCCTGCTCAGGGGTGGCGCTTTGGGCTTCTGAGTTGATCGACTCAAGGGACCTTTCAGCGCGTCGGCTAGAAAGCTCGACCCCGAGTATCCCATTAGCGGACTCTCCACGAAAGGTTTCTTAACGATGGGCGGGCAGAGCGGCAAGAACGGCACGTCCAGGGCGTTAGCGATCTCTTCTTCCAGATAAGTCCCGATCAGTAGTTCGGGCTCGCTTTCTTCTACGCGGGTTGCGACCTCAGCCGGGTCGTCGGTAAAGAATGCGTCATCGGTGAAGCTGTTGGCGTTGAAGAGGAAGTCGCGCTCCAGATGCTCCAGATAGGTTCCCGCCCATGCGACCTCTATGCCTACCTCGCGGGCCAGAGCGTAGCCCAGACCCAGCGTATAAGTAAGATCCCCGAAGATGGCGACCCGTCGCCCTCGGAGGCTCTCCGGCGTTATGAGCCGCGCGAACCAGGGGAGCTTCGAGGTCTGGCCCAACTCGCCCCAGATAACGCGCTGTACCCGGCCCGCATCCAGTCCGCATAGGTCTCCAACGGCCCGCAACACAGCCCCGGTCCCCGCTGCCCCGATCATGGGCGTCGTAACGCGGGGCATCTCGAACTCGTCCTGCAAATATAGCGTCGCCGATTCTCCGGCTTCCCGGTAGAGCACCAGGTTGGCCCAGGCCCGCGAGATGCGGGAGAGTTCCCGGACACTGCCGCCGAGTGGCACCCGGGCGTTGACGCCGACCCCCAGAAGCCCCAGCAGGCGCTCGGCTTCCTCGTATTCGGCGGTGGCGCGCGGGTGGAGGGCCGGGGGGCCGAACAGGTTGACCGAAGGCTCCTGGGTTTTCTCCAGCGGCCTGGCGTGGGCCTGCACGATCTCCGCCACGGTAAGGTCCAGGGCGGCAAACTCCCCGGCTCCGGGTGATGCTTCGCCGCTGACCAGGTTTATAGGCCATCCTGTCACCGGGTTCTCCGGCGGGGGCGAGTCCGGCAGTTCATCCCCTGCAAGCAGCGCGGTATCCGAGCGGACGATCACCACGGTCTCGGTGTCGGGGTAGCGCGTGACGACTTGCGAGATGTCCCGTGCCGGGTCTCCCGGCGCGTAGGCTCCTTCCCGGTCCTCTGCGAAGGGGCTGAAGGTTACGGGAGGCATGCCGCCACCCCGATCCAGAGCCGTAAAGAAAGCCTGGAAGTACGTCTCGCTCGGGAGCGCCCGCAACACGGAGCGGAGTCTCCGGGTTCCAGAGGCCGCCCGCAACGCGCCGTGGCTCCCGGGACCTTCGTAGAGGTTTCGACGGAGTTTCAAACGCGGCTCACAGGTTCACCGAGTCCAGGGCTTCGGCCCGGTCGAGCGTGCGGGTGAAGAGCTCCAGGATTCGCCGGGCGCCTTCGTAACCGTGGATGCCGGTATGAAGGAAATCCAGGGACGAGCGACACAGGTGGCCGCGGGCAACCATCGGGATGTAGAGACCGGGACTGGCGACCACCACGTCGGGCCGGGCGGCGTCTGCCCGCTCGATCTGGCCCCGCCAATCCGGAGACTCGACGACGTCCACGTCGGAGCCGAGAGCTTGTATCTCGGCGGCCAGGGCTTTGCGGTCCAGGCGCGGCGCCCCGACCTCCAGCACCACCGCGCCCGCGTCGGCCAGAAAGCGGGCGAGTGATATTTCGAGTCCCGTGTCGCCGGCGAAGAAGATCCGTTTCCCCCGGATGCGGCTCCTCAGATGCTCCAATCCGTTTCGCACCTCGCGGGCCCGGACCAGGTTGTTGTACTCTTGCCCGATGGCTGCGGCCACGTCCTGAATAAAACGGGCCGTGCCGTCGGCCCCGATCGGCGCGAGGCTGCGGACGACCTTCGCCCCGCGCTTCTCCAAGGCCCGCGTCGTGGCGGCCAGGTAAGGGTCGGCCAGGGCGACGACCGTTCCTTCGTCTATGAGGGGGAGAAAACCGCCCTCTTCCGCCGGTACGCTACCGACCACCTCGATCCCGGCTCCGCGAAGTTCTGCTGCAAGCTCGCGGGATGCCTGAGAAGATCCCAAAGCCCCGACGAGAACCACCGGGGGGAGCTTCTCTGCCGGCTCCTCTGATCGGTCCCGGAAAGAGAAGCTGCCGAAAAAGCCGCCACGCTTCGGCGCCGCCAGCACGATCTCGTCCGTAGGCGAGCTCACGCCCGGAGAGATCTCCACCAGCGCAGCGAGTACGCTGTCTTCGAGGTCGGTACACACACAGCCGGGAGCTTCGGATTCCGGGCTCACGGCTTTTACCGGGAGACCCAGGCGCTGGGCGGTGAATCGGGCCTCGAAGTCCGCGTCGACCCCGAGAAGCTCCGTCGAACGTCCCGCCACCACCAGCGCCAGACTCACGCCGCCCGCATCTTCGATCGCTGAGATCATCCGCGAAGCCATTTGCCCGGCCTCTGGCGTCTCTTCCGGATCGAGGACCACGAATATGATGCGCGGGTTGTGCGAAGTACGGCCTCCACTATTGAGGGTCGAGAGCGTCTGGACCAGGTAGGCCTCCGCCCGCGTACCGATAACGAAGATCAAGGCATCAGGAAGCCTCTCCGCCAGGCCACTTACGGCCCGTAACGGAGATAGCACCTCCGGTATCCCCGATTCATTGAGGATGGTCAAAGTTTCTCCCGCAACCCTTCAGGAAATTGCTAGTTTAATGTATTCAAGGTATCGAGCGCCAGCGTCATCATGTTGTCCACGGCATCCCTGAGGTCTTCGTCGCTGATCCGCACGACCTCTTCGCCTATGGTATCCGAAACCGTTAGCAGGCACCCGGCCCGGACGCCGTGCATCGCGGCTATCGTGAAAATGGCCGCGGCCTCCATCTCGACCGCCAGTACGCCCAGGCTACTCCATTTTTTACGCGGGTCTTCTTCAGGGTCGTAGAAAAGGTCCGAGCTGACGATTGGACCCGTGAACGTCCGGCGTCCGGCGTCCTCCGCCGCGTGGTGGGCGGCGTGGACTAGGTCGAAATGTGGCGCAGGCGCGATGGGAACTCCGCCCGTGAGGTTGGAGACCGTTCCGTCCTGGGGGGTGGCTGCGGTGGCGATCACCAGGTCTCCGAGCTGCATGCCGTCGCCGTAGCTGCCGCAAGTGCCGACCCGCAAAAAATTCTTTACCCCGAGTTGTATGAGCTCTTCGGTAACGATGGAAGCGCTCGGACAGCCCATCCCCGTCGTCTGGACGGAGACCGGTTCGCCCTTGTAGGTTCCGGTGTATCCGAGCATCCCGCGCTCCTCGGTGATCAGCTTAGCGTCATCGAAAAAGTTCTCGGCGATGTACGTAGCCCGCCGCGGATCTCCGGGCAGCAGGACGTTCTCGGCAAACTCGCCCGGCTCGGCTCTAACGTGAACAGGACACATGTTTGGCTCCTCCCTTCGGTCGTCACAGTCTGTCAGCTAGTCAGCATTTCAGTTTGTCAGGTATTTCTTTGCTGAAAGACTGATCTACTGAGAGACTGACCGACTTTTACAAGCTATCCAGGATACCAGGGGAATCGTCTACCGGCTCAGCGGAAACCTCCAACGCTTCTTCTACGAGTTCCTCGGCCCGCTCCACGTTGCGCCCGCCGTAGAGCCGGGCAACGGGCTGGCCTCTCTCCAATCCATCTCCGACTTTAACTAGCACTTCGACCCCGGCACCGGGGTCCAGGTCGTCGCCTTTTTTCTCTCGTCCGGCGCCGAGGGCGAGGGA
>JBARZO010000507.1:0-15667 GCA_049650165.1 Rubrobacteraceae bacterium | reverse complement strand
GGGCTGGTGAGGCTGAAGACCACGTCTACGTGCCGACCTTCTTCGTGGACGCCGACATCGTAGATCAAGCCAAGCTCCACCAGATCCATCCCGATCTCGGGGTCTATTACGTTACGGAGTTGGTCCCTTATTCGCTCTTCGGTAATCACGTTGGTTTCACCTCGTGAGAGAGTAGTTGTTTCAACGTACCTATTGTAAATGCCCCGCGGTGGTTTTCCACTATGTACAATTATACGGGTGGTACGGAGCATTGCTACAGTAGACAGCATCGTAAACGTCAGACCAAAGGCCGGTAGGAGCGCACTTGACTGAGAGCGGGGGTAAACGTATGGGGCAAAAACTACATTTCACAAAGGTCGCCGCCGGATTCCTGATACTGACGGCCTTGATCTTCCTGTCTCCTACGGCTTCGGGAATGGCCCAGGAGTCAACGACTGGAGAGCAAGCAGCCATACAGCAGGAAACTCCAAACCGACCGGAGATAGACGCGAAAGCCTGGTCGCTCCTGGACGCCACCACGGGAACGCGCCTCGGCGGTAAGAACCAGGAAAAAGAGTTTGCCACGGCGTCCACGACCAAGATCATGGCGGCGCTGGTAGTGTTGGAGGAAGGTGTAGACCTGCAACGAGAGGTCGCGGTTCCGGTAGAAGCCGAAGAATTCGTCGGGTTAACCTACAGCAACGTGGGGCTCATAGCGGGTGAACGCCTGACGGTAAAAGACCTGCTGGTAGCATCGCTGGTCCCCTCCGGCACCGACGCTATCTACACCCTGGCGTACGTCGTCGGTGACGGTAGCGTGGACAATTTCGTTGAGAAGATGAATGAACAGGCGGCTTCGATGAACCTGGAACACACCAAGTTCGACACCCCCGCCGGCCTCGACTCGTCGGACAACTACTCCAGCGCGAATGACCTGGCCAAGATGGCCCGCGCCGCGATGGAATATCCCGTGTTCAACGAGATCGTGACGATGACGGAACCAAAGATCAACACCGACACTCGTGAGATACAGCTCTATACCACCAACAGCCTCCTCTACTTATATCCGGCGGCCACCGGCGTAAAGACCGGCACCTCTCCCGATGCCGGACCTAGCCTGGTCGCTTCCGCCAAAGACGGCGGCGAGTCCTACATAGCGGTGGTCCTGGGCGCCAGCGAGGACCAATACCGGTACCTGGCGGCGGAAACAATACTCGCCTACGGCTTCGAAGACTACGAGCGTCAACCGCTGGTGAATAAGGACGAAGAGTTCGAGAAGCTGGAAGTCCCCTTCCGCCGGGACGAGTCCGTCGCCCTCGTGGCCGCCGAAGAGGTGGTCGGAACCAATGGCCCCGGCCTGAAAGTAGAGAGCAAGGTGGAGACGAAAGAGTTGCCCGCCGAGGCGAAAGCCGGCCAGGAGTTGGGAACGGTAGAAGCGGTGGTAAATGGACAGAAGATCGGGCAGAGTCCTCTGGTGGCAAAGAAAGGTTACGAAGAAGCTTCTTTCTGGACCAAGACCTGGTACCGGATAAGGAGCATCTTCGACTAAAGTGCGTTTGGCTCCAGTGAATTTTCTAGAACCTGAAGAACATCTGATCGACCCTGCCAATCACCTTATGTTAAGTCCTTGTTACAGATGTACCACTTATCCACTGTTTTTTCACTTTATCCACAACATGATGTGGATAACTCGCCCGAATATCAGGTTAATACACCGTATATTGTTTAGTGAACGTTAAACTCACTACCGTGGAAAGGTGGACTTTCCACGATCCGAGGTTTTAGTGGTCAGGTTTCAGCCGTCGGTCTTTCGTTCTTGCTGAGTGCTGGTCGCTAATGGCTGAAGGCTCGCCTTGCGTTCTCTGTCATCGATCACTCTGCGCTTCGGAGATGCTTTGGGCAAGATTCCCGGCTCGCCAGCGACTAAAGTTCCAGGTGCGCCAGTCGGATGAGGTCTCCGACTTGTAGCGATCCACTATGGCTTCTCCTACTGTAGGATCTTCCACCGGCTGTTCTTTTTCGTCGTACGGAAGAATCCCCTTACCCTCGTAGAGAAGTTTGTCCCCAATCTTGGGTAGCGCGTTCACCAGCACGGGGGCGGCGTCGGCGCTGAGGGTGGTCAAGTAGTATGGATCGAAGCGCTCCCCGTTCTCCATACGGCTCACATTGACGCGGGCGATAACGGAATCGGGGTTTACGACATTGAGGATTATCACTGCGGCGAACCCCGAGAGCAGGGCACCGTAGGCGAAGCGGTTGCGCCGGTCGTGCAGGAGCACCGTGAACGTAAACCACGCGAGTACGAGGGCGAGCCAGATCATGAAGGCCGTCGTGTAGAACCTTAGCTCGGTGAGCCCGAACTCCTCTAGATAGAGCCACATCCGGTAGAAGGCCGAAGACATTATTACCAGAAGCAGAGCCAGGAGAGAACCTGCGAGGATCTTGAAAAGCCTCTCGTGGCCCCGGCTACCGGGACGAAACAACCAATGGGCGAGAAGAAGTAGCGGCAAGACGAGTGTGGTTACAGCTACCAGTTCAAAGAATCCCCGGCGAGCGTACTGAGCATAAGCCAAGCCCGAAGCAGAAATCTCACCGAGCCCCCCGAAGAGATATCCAACCTGAACCACGACGAAAGCCAGAAAAAGGGCGTTCAGCAATCCGAGTGCCACGCCGATCTCCACAGTCCCGAGGGACAAGCTTTCCGGACGTTCGGTCGAAGTCCAGTCCGGCTCGCGACCGAGAAAGACGAGCCGGAGAAACCCAGCGGAGATCCAGGCCAGAAAGCCCGCCAGTAAGAGATGGCCGAAGATTTCGTCCAGGCCAAAGTCGAACACGTCACGTACTAGCCGCTCGAAGACGGCGTCCGCCGCTACAAAGAGCCCACCAAAGATCAGCAATAGCGGGGCGGCTGCTAACAAGCCGCGGGTCACGGCGAGGGCCGACTGCCAACGACCGTGCGCCACGTCTCGCCACTCTACATCCTTCACCGCAGCGGGCACTGGCCCCGCCACCGCACAAAGCCCGGTGTACAGGCCACCGAGACAATATTCGAGAATCCCCGACAGCTTCAGGCTACCCTGGCGACCCCGGACGGCGGCCAACGAGAGTGCGGCGAGCCCCGTCGAGATGTTCAGAAATACCAGCATCGGCGCGGCGCGCCAGGCGACAAAAGATGCGAACAGTACCGCCAGCGGAGCCAACCACCACTCTCCATCTCTGAGTCTCATACTTCCCAATCGCGCGAGCAAGCCGGCGGATAGGATCAGGGCCGCAACCCAGATCGGAGCATTCATCCCCCACGGCGTCGCCCGAAGCAGGCCGTCTCCCAGAATACCTAGAACCAACGCAGCCCCCAGGACGCCAAGTCCAAGCTTTGTACGTTCCATCCGTTAGCCTCCTCCGCCGCTTGCGTCTCAGCAGGGAGCAGCCTAACAACCGCAGATAACAGGACGGGCGACAAACCGGTTAAGCGATTAGAAAGTTGAAGAAGGTCCTCCGGCAGTGGATAACAAATTGTAATTCTTCAGGCAGTGGCTTTCGTTATCACAGCCGTAAGAAGGTCGAGTGCCTCTTCAGGCAGCTCCGGGTAGACAGGCAGGAAGACGACACCGGACATGATCCGGTCTGCTTCGCCCGGTGAAGCACAACTTGACGGAGCTTCGACGGCTACGAGGTTGCTGGTTGCATAGCTCGCGTCGAACCCATGTCTTTTCAGAGCCCGAACCAGGACGCCCGGACTCGGTGACACTACCGGGAAGATCCAGTGGGTTCGCCGCTGAGAGCGGAGCCCGGGTAACTCAATATAAGGCTCCAACATCCGCGCCGCCCGCTCACCGACCGAAGCCCGCCGTGCCAGGCGCTTGTAGTCGAAGCCGAGCAACCGCCGGTTCAGTAGCGAGAGCAACGGGACACAAGGACGGCGACGGATACCCTGGAGGAACTGCGACTGCGCCACTGGCGGGAAAGAACGGGACATGGCGCTTACCAGGGCATCCAAATCTATACGGAATACGCTACAAACCCGAACGAGTAATCCATAAGGAATGGGACGCGAAATCAGGATCAGGGCGAGGTATTTCAGCAGCTTGAGCTCATACTCGCCCCTGCCTTGCGCCGGATAGCTCTGTTCAATGAAACGCATCTTTGCCAGCAGTTTTGTATCATTGACGCTCAACACCGCTCCTCCGAGCGCCGTAGCTGTCTTGAGCGGGCCGAAGCTGTACATGGAGACGTTGGAAGATTTGTCACCGAGGTTATCCGGCCCTTGAAAAGCCTGGGCGCAGTCTTCGATCAAGAGCAGATCTTGCTCCTCGACGAATCGTAGGACATCCTCCAGGTCCATCTTTCCGCCGAAGAGATGCGCCACAAACACGCCCTTTGTACGCGGGGTGAGCGCGGCTTTCAGAGAGCTGACACTTGAGGCGAGCGTCTCCAGGTCCACGTCGACGGGTACGGCTCGCAGACCATGAGCCTGGATGATGCGGATCATGTCCGGGTGAGTGATGGCCGAGACGATCACCTCCTCGCCCGCTGGCCAATTCAGGGCTCGGAGCAGCAGATCAAAGCCCGTCCGAACCGAGAGACAGACGAGGCCGTCGTCTTTCAACGAGCACGTATGCAGAATGTTCTCCGCAACGTCGCTCCGATCTGGCGACCGGACACAGGCTGCAAGCCCGAATAGGAGATCCCGGCCCGATACATCTAGCCGGTGGCGGATGTAAACCGCTAGTTTCGAGGTCAACCTTTTCTCGTGTAACGTATCAGGAGCTTCCGGAAGATTCCCTCAGTGGCCCCGTTCTAGTTTTCCACAATGCCTGCAAATAGTAGCTGAGGACGAGGAATAGGCCTCCGAATCCGAGAAAGAGCAAGATACGCCAGATCGCCCCAACCCAGGCGAGGTCCACCAGAAACAACTTGCCGACGACCAGGAAGAGAGTAATGATCCCCACCCTCACGAGCCCGTTGCTGGACCGTCGGAGACCCAACACGAGAAGACCTGCGGCGTAGACACCCCAGGAGACCGTAACGTAAGCGGCCCCGTCCGGGAACGCGCCGAGCTCGCGCCAGAGCCAGGCAAGAACTGCGACGTGCGCTACGATACGGTAAGCGATGAGGCCAGTACCCGGAGAGAGCAGCGTGCTCGTGAGAAGCGCCAGGCAGATCACGGCGAGGTCGGCGATAGCCGTGACGTTGAACAAGGGTACCCACTTTAAGTCCATGCCCCAGTCCAAGCGCCCGGCGAACCAGAGACCTACGACTATCCAGAGCGCGTGGCTCCCAACGACAGTTCCCCACTGAGGATAGCGTCGCGAGAGTAAAAGCAACGCCGAAGCATAAGCCGCCCAGGAGAGAAAAGCCAGTGTGTCCCCACTCGGGAATCCTATAAGCTTTCGGAAAAGTAGTCCCAACAACGCGACGTGTGCGGTGATGCGGTAGATGCTGGCGAAGCGTTGGTAAGCGAAGATCGTCGAGACTCCAAAGGCGAGAGCTATGGCCGTGAGATCCAGTAACGCATCGAGGTTCAGGAACGCCAGTTCCGTAGATCCGAAAAAGAAGATCTCCTCAACGCCGAAGAATATCCGCCCTGCGAGCCAGATCCCAACGGTTAGAAACAAGCCGTGTCCCAACGCGGAGACGAACTTGTCCGAAAGTCGGCGAGAGACGAAATGCAATATCGTTGCCTCTGCCATCAGGGTAAAGAAGAGCGCGTCGCCCTTCAAAACGAGTACAACCCCGAGCGTAAAGAGGAGGAGCGCCGCAAGGGCGTTCGTATAGTACAGTCGCCCTTCGTTTTCTACCCGCCGTAGCGCTTCCGAGGCGAGCGCGTAAACAGCAGCCCCGCAGAGCGCTATCCAACCTAGCGGTTGTTTCGACAAGTCCCAGATCTCTTGCGTAAACGTCAGCGCGATCAACGGCACAATGCCGGAAAGCAGGTGCGCCGGGAGGCTGGGATGAAGCGGGACGGCGTTGTCGAAAAACGCTCCTATTAGTTTTCCGGGACCTGGAACCGGCCAGAGACCCGGCCTGCGTTGACGTATCACTTCGCGGGCCACCGGTACGAGCCAGAGCACGAGCATGGAGAAGACCGCGCCAGCCTGTAGAAAAGTACGTCCGCCTCCTACTATCGGTACGGCAGCCTGGGTGTAGCCGGCAAGAAGCACCATCCACACCCCGATGACGGAGAAGAACAGTAGCGACCGCCATCCGTTGTACAAGTAGATGGCGGCTATACCGGTCAGGATCAAGGCGGTGTAGAGCACTAGCCCACCCAGTCCACCGTAACCGTTGTACAAGAGAAACGGCGTGCCGAACCCGCCGGCGGCCCCGATGAGGGAAAGTGCGGCTTCGCCCTGCCGAATAGAAAGTGCGAACGCCAACAGCGTCACCACGATCAGAAACGTGAACGCGAGCGCATACGGAACCAACGCGTAGAGCTGGAAGGCAGCGAAACCGGTAATGTAGAAAGTACCAATGCCGCCGCCGAGCACAACCTGACTGAAAGCCCGCCGCTCACCGTAGACGCGGAGGCCGAGCCAGATCAACACGGCCCCGAGAGTCAGCCCGAACCCAACCCGAATCTTCGGGGTGAGCCAGCCCTGATCCACGGAAAACTTGAACAGGAAAACGACACCAAATAGCAACAGCCCGATGCCGATCTTATTCAGCCACCATTCCCATCCCCGCAACCGGAAGAGATCGGCAAGTGCGCCGAAATTACCAAGATCCCCTCTTTCGTCGATAGGTTTCCCGGAATCCCCTTCCTCACTAGGAGCTCCAGCAAGCCTCTGTGTCGCAGTAGTCCAGGGCAGAGTATCTGAGGCCAATCTACCGGCCCCTGCTTGTCTGGTCTTTGCCTTCTGATCCTCAGCTTTCTTCTCGGAGACGCTTATCGGATCTGACCCGTCCGCTTCACGTTCAAAATCTCCCAGGGCGCAGCGCAGCAGGAGCCGCTGCTCCTCGACCTCTTCTTCGAGGCTCTCGATCCGCTCCACCAACTTCTGATCCCCGCTGCCCATCATGCCCTTTCCTCCACGTTACACAACCTCTGCGCCTCACCCAACTTGGAGAGCGCGGTTTCCACCATCCACTCCACCTCCCTCAACTCTTCCAGCGCCACCAGGGGCTGCTCTTCGGCCAACGCCGTAGCAGTCGAATATCTCCTCCAAACCCCCGCCGCCGGCGCCTCTCGCGTGAGCCGTTCCACCTTGACCCACCGCCCGTCATCGAGGCCTCCTTCCGCCAGAGTCTCGTCAACGTCGCGCAACCGTTCAGCCAGCAGGATCGTCCGCGGCGCGAGATCCGAGAGCCAGCGCCCAACCTCCCGCCGCGCCACTTCAAACTCGGCATTTGTCAACGGTTTCGGCGACCGTCGATACAGACTGCCGTTGACAAAAAAGACCATAACCAGGAACACCCCCACTACCCCGGCGAGAAAGAACCCCACCACCACGAATGAAACTCCCGATTCAACGACCAACCCGAGTTGTCGCTCCATTTGCCTTACCCCCAAGACACTTACACTGTTAATTTACAGTGTAAGTTAACACATGGGCACTAGGTATGGCTACAGTGTCTCGGGGATCTTTAACAAAACTTAACGGTTGGATTGAGGTTCAGCGGATAATAGCTATCGTCAAGAAGAAGGTGACGAGGGCTAGGGCGGCTGAGGCGAGGTAGGCGCCGGTTAGGCCGATAGGGACTGCGAGGGTCGCCATAAAGAGTGGGCCCAAAGTCTGACCGATACGTAGGATCATGCCGTTTACCGAGAGAAATGCGCCCCGGTTGTCGGCGGGGGCGACTTCGTTCAGGAGGGAAAAAATGTTGGGGATGTTGATGCCGTTGGCAACGCCGAGTAGGGCTGCGGAGACCAGCAGCATTGGCAATATCGGCACTACCGCCGCCACCACCAGCGCCGCGGCGTAGATGAGAAAGGAGAACTTGAGGAGCGTTTTCTCCTTAAAGCGTCCTGTTAGACGGCCTAACTGGGAAGAGGTGAGGGCGGTGGTAAGCGAGGCGCCGGAGAGGATAAACCCTATAACGTAAGGTGGGGCGTCGAAGCGCTCGTTCATCAGGATCGGCAGGTAGGCGAGCTGGGAGCCGAAGAGGAGTATGAAAGTGATCAGCGAGGCCAAAAAGACACCGAGTATTCTGGGGTTTTTCAGTCGGGGCCAGAGGTTGCCGAAGACGTTGCCGAAGAATTCCTTGAGCCCCTGGTCGTTGACCGGCTCCGGGTTGTGTAGAGAGAAGAGCACCATAAAGGCTATTGGAATAGCGACAAGTGGCAGCAAGAACGGATAGAACCAGCCGAAAGTCGCCAGCAGACCGCCGATGCCAGGGTAGGTCGCAGTGCCGGTCGAGAGGACGCTAGAGTTGTATCCGAGGGCGGCCGAACGCTCGCGTCCCTCGTAGATGTCCCCGATCACGGTGACGTTCAGAGTCCCGAGGGCGGCGGCCCCCATCCCCTGGATAAATCGCAAAAAGAGGAGCATGTCGAAACTGGTGGCGAACGCACACAGTCCACCGGCCACGCCGAAGAGAATGAGGGCCGGCGTCAGGATGGACTTCCGACCGTAGCGATCAGACATGATGCCCAAAACAGGTGTTAGGACGATGCCGGGCAGGGTGAAAAAGGTGATCAAGAGCCCCACCTGTCCGCTGCCTATACCGAACTCCTGTATTACTTTTGGAAACGCCGGGGTGACGCTGGTAACGCCTAGAACGGCCATGAGGGTAATGACGAACAGGACGTGCAGGTTGTGGTCCTTATAAACCTTTCGGATACCGTCCTTGTTCTCAGGCTCTTTAGACACGAGGCGTAACTCTACCAGCTTGCCTATAGTTCGAGGCGAGCGTTATTACACTAACTGTTATGCAGGCGGACGCCAGCCGAGCCTGGAGAGTAGGGCGGCGGTCATGGCGGCGGTAGCTCCCCATACCTCGTAGCCCTTTACGGCGAAGACCGGAACTTCGTAGTCGCGGCCGTCCCGGCTCCAGATGACCTTCTGGAAGTTTCCCGGTGATAGTAGGTCAAGTAGCGGCGCGGTAAATATTTCTTCGACCTCGCGGGGATCTATGGCAAACTCGGCTTCGTGGGGCAACAGGCCCACGTAGGGGCTCACACGGAAGTTCGAGGGTGGTATGTACATCTCTTCCAGCTCCCCGATCACCTCTACCAACGCACGACTAAGGTCTATCTCTTCTTCGGCTTCCCGCAAGGCGGTATTTAAGAGCGAATCGTCGCCGGGTTCAAGGCTGCCACCGGGGAAAGAGATCTGGCCGGCATGATCGTTGAGGTGGCCCTTGCGAACCGTATAAACGAGCTCTATCCCTTCCGGGTCCAACAACAAGGGTACGAGCACCGCAGCCCGGCGCGCATTCCCATCCGCCGGTGGAATGCGCCGGGCCAATTGTTCGCCGGTCTCTATGTCCACCGGGGAGAAACTCTCGTAGACGTTGCGCCAGTTCTCCAATGGCCGGTCCAAAGCCTCGCGCAGCCGGGCCGAGAAGTTCTCGGGGTCTCCGGTCAATTCTTCTCTCAGGTTATTCACGAGAGTAATGATAGACCATCAACCGCCGGGCAAATGAGAATACTACTACCGATGGTTAGCTGGAGGCAGTACCGTCTTCATTGCTGGAAGCCTCTTCGGACCAGGATCCGTCGCCCTTGCCGTTTGGGCTCTCCACGGACTGAATAATACGTATAGGGAACGGTATCTCTATCCCCTCCCGTCCGTAGCGCTTATGGAGACGTTTGATGAACTCGTGCTTGATCAGGTACTGGTTCACGACCTCGGTGGTCTGCATGATCATGGTGAAGTCTATGCTGGACTCGCCGAAGTTGTTGTACCGGATAAAAGGCTCTTCTTCCGGGACTCCGCCTTCGATCTCCGTCATGATCTCCGTCGCCACCTCTACCGAAACTCTCTCTACATGATCCAGGTCGCTCGCATAGCTCACGCCTACCGGTATCAGCACCGACATCTGCTGCTCCGGCTGATAGTAGTTGGTGACGATGGACGTGGAGAGCGCAGAGTTGGGAACGATGATCATGTTATTCGCCAACGACCGGATGGTGGTGTTGCGCCAGGAAATATCCTCTACATATCCTTGTTCCCCCGAACTGAGTTGCACAAAATCATTCGGTCGGAGTTGCTTGGAGAGGATTATGACGATACCGGCGAAGAGGTTCGCCAGTGTCTCCTGAAGTGCAAGAGCGACGGCCAGACCACCAACACCCAGGGCGCCGAGAATTGGTGTGATCCTTATGCCCAAGCTCCCAAGAATCATCAGGGCTGCCAGGACTGCGATAATTATCCGCACCACGTTCGTAATAAGAGATGATGACGGTAATCCCTGGACTTGGTTGAAGTAGAGTCGGATAAACCCGGCAGCGATCCTCGCCAGCACAATAGCTATAGAAATGGTGAATATTATGAGGAGTATATTTTTGAACAGGCCCGCTAGCGTCTGATCCAGATCGCGCCGCAAGATAACGAAGTAGATGCTGGCGAGAGCGAACCAGATGGTCACGACGTGCCGCAAGGCGTAGATAATAATGTCGTCGCCGTTCCACTCAGTACGGCGCACCATTTGGTAGAGCCTCTTGAGAGCCACCTTCTCGAAGAGCAAGCCGACCAAGGTCCCTCCGGCCACCACGCCGAGCGAGATCAGGAACTGCGTCAGGGGTATACCCTTCCAGAGTTCGTTCAAGTAGTCCACTATTAGCTCACCGCCCTAAGACCTGTTCTAAAAAAGTTCCGTTGTGCGCCACCCGTAACCCAAAACAGGCCCGGACGCGACGGAAGCTATGATACGCAAAATCTTATCCCCTGCTGCAATATCAGGCAGCTATATTCTTTTGCGCCACAATGTTTTTTGGTGAGATGCGACCGAGCAACTCGCCCCCCACGCTATTTCGCTCGCCGTAACTCTCGGCGAGTTCGTTCCCCATGTAGCGGCCGGCGATTCGCGTGGCCCAGTAACGGAGATCCGGATCTTCGGCGGTCAAGGTCGCCTCGCCTTCGATCAGCACGAAAGCGAACGGCGGCTCCTCGTCGTCGACACAGAGACTTACCCGAGGTTCGTTCATGATGTTTCGCGCCTTTACTGACGTGTGCCAGGTGGTGAAGATCACGGCGTCACCGTCGAGGTCGAACCAGATCGGTGCTACGTGCGGTCGTCCGTCAGGGCGCACAGTTGCCAGGCTACCCGTACGGGCGCTGCCCAGCAGGAATTCTTGGCGTTCTTCGTCGACCATCTCGTACACGATCCTATTATCTCAGCCTGGGCAAGGCAGGGGAAGCATTTGCCGTACTTGCGCCGTTTTTCGTTCCATCCTCGATAGTCTTGCGGGTTGCTCACGAGTTACTCACTATGTAACAATACCTTTGTGAAGGATTGGGTGCCCGACAGACTGCCAACCGACAGGCCAAGCCCGGCCCGGATGTACGATTACTTCCTGGGCGGCTACCACAACTTCGAGATAGATCGCCTGGCGGCACAGAAGATACTAGATATAAATTCAGAGACGCCTTTGGTGATGCAAGCAAACCGGGCCTTCATGCGCCGGGTCGTACACTTCCTTACACAGCAGGGAATCGACCAATTTCTAGATATAGGCTCCGGCATACCGACGGTCGGCAACGTTCACGAAGTAGCCCAAAAAGCCAATCCCGAGAGCCGCGTCGTTTACGCTGACGTGGACTCGGTTGCCGTGCGTCACGGAGAAACGATCCTCGCCGAAAATCCCAACGTTAGTATTATCGAGGCGGATCTCCGTCAGCCGGAACTTATTTTGAACCATCCCGAAGTCCGGCGGCTTCTCGACTTCGAAAGGCCACTGGCGGTTCTGATCATCTCCGTGCTGCTTTTTGTCCCCGACGATGAGGCGGCGTATGGTGCCGTCCGCGTTCTGAGAGACACAGTAGCGCCGGGCAGTTATCTTGCTATCACGCATGGCACGCACGAGGGAGCGCCTCCCGAGGTGGCGCAACGCATCCAGAACGTTTACGCCAACACACCGACCCCGGTAAAGCTGCGCTCTTACGAGGAGATACGAGAGTTCTTCGAGACATTCGAACTCGTAGATCCAGGACTCGTGTACGTGCCGATCTGGAGACCGGAAAGCTCCAACGACCTTTACCTCAAAGAGCCAGAGATGTCTGTGAACTACGGAGGCCTCGGAAGGAAACCGTGACCCGTGGACGGCACTGATACCGACCAACATTCTCAGCTTTCAGAGACCCTAAAAGTTCGGCGGGATTCCATTGCCCATGCCTGGTACGAGGCAGTCGCCCACACCGGATATACGTCGCTTACCGAACAAGAAATCCAGCAGAAATTTGCAACGCTAACAGATCAGCTCATCTCGGCTTTGGTTTCCGAGCGAATCGAGCGTAGTGAAGGACAGCAAATCGGCGCCAATCTTACAGACCTGCGTTATCTAGATGCGAACGCCCTGGGTGGCACCCTCGAAGTGCTCTCGAAACAGCTTGTCGAGGGTTTACCCGCCGAAGATATTAAAGGACTTTATCCCCGGCTCTCGATATTGCTCTCCGAGCTTGCAACCGGCTTCGTCAAGCACGCCCGCCTCAAGATACTGCAGGATCAGGAACAAGTGCGGGCCGCCCTCATGAGCGACCGCCTAGTCATAGAGGGAGCCCTACGCAAAAGTGAGGCCATCCTGGCCGAGGCCCAAAGGATCTCCCACCTCGGTCACTGGGAGTACGATATGAACAAGGATGAGTTGCGCTGGTCCGAGGAGGTCTATCGCATCTTCGGCCTGGATGGCGAGCAGGAGGTCTTTACCCCAACGTTGCAAGCCTTCCAGAGGGCGGTCCACCACGACGATAGCCGGCACGTAGAGCAAATGGTCGCGGAGGCTTTTAAGGGCCAGCCGGTTGTTTTCGAGCATCGCATCGTTCGTCCGGACGGTGAGGAGCGGGCGATCCAGCAGAGAGTAGACTACGTCTTCGATCATTCCGGAAGGCCTATGGGGCTCCTGGTTGGAACGGTGCAAGATATTACCGAACGCAAGCAGATCGAGGAGGAGCTCAAGCGTCGGGCGCAGCAACTCGAATTTTCGAACGCCGAGCTCGAACGATTCGCCTCCACCGTCGCCCACGATTTACGGGCGCCGGTACGCCGGGCGAGCGGCTTCGCCCAGATACTGCTCGAAGATTACGCGGACGGCCTAGACGAACAAGGGCTCGACTATCTCCGGCGAACCCGGGATTGCTGCGACTATACCGGGGAGCTGATCGACGGTCTTTTGGACCTCTCGCGAATCGTACGTACAGAGATGACCTACGAGAGCGTCGACCTGAGCGCCGTTGCCAAAGCTATAGCCTACAACCTGCAAGAGAACGGCCCCGGGCAGGAAGTGGAGCTAGTTATTGCCGAAGGGTTGGTAGCTAGAGGCGACCCTATGTTGCTGTGGACGGCGCTCTCAAATCTTCTCGATAACGCGTGGAAATTTACCCGGGAGGAGCCGCATCCAAGAATAGAATTCGGGGCCCGACGCCGGAAAGACGGAGGAACCGACTATTTCATCCGGGACAACGGGACGGGGTTTGATCCGTTGGAATCAGAGAAAGTGTTTCGGGTATTCGAACGTCTGGGGCAAGGGGATGAAGTAGAGGGCAGCGGCATCGGCCTTGCAACCGTAGAGCGGATCTTCGAACGCCACGGGGGACGTGTCTGGGCCGAAGCGTCTCCCAATGTGGGAGCGACGTTTTACTTCACGCTCGGCTAGTAAAGCGAGAACCGAAGAGACACTGGTCTAGCTAACTCCTCTAAGCAACCTTTGCCTACAGATCAGTACGTTGACTCAAGATGAGCTTTCGTCTTTCTCGGAGTTTTGGTCTGAAGATTGTTTTCCGGAGGATTGCTGCTCGCCGTCCTCTCCCTCGACGACGCGGTAAGTCTCCGCGTTGATCTCAGCCCCGAACAACAGGATCAGCGATGAGATAAAGAAGTACAGCAGCAGCACGATCACCGACGCCAGGGCACCGTAGGTCGCACTGTAGCTCGAAAAGTTAGCCACGTAGAAAGAGAACGCGAGCGAGGCGAGTATCCAGACGATGACCGCAAGGACAGCCCCCGGCGTTATAAAGCGGAACGGCTGCTTGTAATTGGGGAACAACCAGTAGATCAGGGCAACCGATAGCATGACCAATAGGACGGCGATGGGTATACGGGCATAAGTCCAGACGGTGGTAAAGATGCTGCCCAAACCAACGGTCGAAACTATTGGCTCGATGAGCTTAGGACCCATAAAGAGGAGCGTCGCGGACGTTATGAGCAATGCGGCCAGCAGAAGGGCGTATAGGATAGAGAGCGGGAACTTCTTCCAAGCGGGACGGTCCTCCACGTCGTAGGCGACATTCATGGAGTGCATCAGCATCCGCACACCACCGGAGGCTGACCACAGCGCCACGATGACACCGACGGACATTATCCCCCCGCTGGACTGGCTCTGAACGTTCTTTACTATGCCCTCGACCATACTAAATGCACTATCCGGCATCACCGTCTTTGACTGGTTGAGTATGAAATCGAAGACGCTGGAGAGCTGCAAGAATCCCATAAGGGCGATAAGAAAAATTATGAACGGGAACAGCGAGAAAAAGATCTGGTACGAGACCGCCGCCGCGTAGGTCGCCATGTCGTCGTCTGAGAACTCTTTGCCGCCGCGTTTTACTGCCGTAAAGAACTTAGACAATTAAACCACCTCCATGATCGCCTTATACCCCTTGGATCGTCTTATTCAAACCGGTAGAGATAAAGCTTTCCGAAGCGCTGAAGACAACCTACACCTGAATAAACTTCGCCGACAGAAAACTACCGCTATTGAACCTGCGGTTGTTTGTGAACGGCCATCTGGAGCCACCGAACCTACGTCCTAAACGAGTTTTTGGGCTTCCCCGTTTTGTAGGGCGTCGTAGGAGTCCTGGGCTATGCGGCGTTGCAGCCTCAAGTAAACGAGGTGTCGGCGTATCTGACGGGCGACCAACAGAAGCTTCAAACTGGCGACGAAGCGCTGCCAGCCTTTCACCGACTGCTTGTGGAGGTTGACCTCGGCGTTGTAGTCCAGAAGCTCCCGAATGTCGGCCTCTATCTGCGTTATCTGCTCTAAAAGTTCTTCGGGACTAGACGTATACACCTTGCCTACCTTCTATACCTTTCACAAACCCGCCGCCCGCGTTCCGGGCACCCGTTACATAATGCCGCATGTTGCCGGGCGAGGCAAGCGTAGGGTCTAAAGAGATAAAGGCGGGCTGCTGCGGGCGTAGCGTGGCTGCTGCTAGTCGCCCTGCCGATTAGCGATCTGACGCACGGCCATAGATGCGACGAACATCGAGATTGCCCTTACCAAGCCCTGGAGGAACGCTTCGAGCAAGTCGTCCTTTATTCCTCGACGCTCGGGGATTTGCTCCGCTATGTAGTTGGTGATCGGCGTGCTGATGACCAACGACACGACCGTGGCGATGAGCGTTACCAACTGCCTTTGGCGTTTGTCTTGCATACTACTCCTTTCTTCGGAAACCGGGGTAGGCCTGAGTTCTTCCCGTACATAGTCGCTGCCGACGAGCGTGAGCCGGTATCCCATCCCATCTTCGTCGACCTGAACATAACCCTGGTCCAACAGGTAGTTCAGGGCAACGTCGCGCTGAGTGTGGTCGGTGGT
>JBARZO010000506.1:0-5761 GCA_049650165.1 Rubrobacteraceae bacterium | reverse complement strand
CTATAACGGTACTGCCGTCATCCTTCTGCTTGGTAACCGGAGCCTGCCAGACTACCGTGTTGCCACTGATAGTAGGGTTCAGGCTCAGGGTATTGTCGCCGCCCGTAGAGATCGCCGACTTGTTACGAGAGGTAAGATCGTAGGTATATATCTCCCATTTGCCTTCAGCGTTTCGGCTCTCGTAAACGACGGTGTCGCCGCTGATAGAAGGCTTGCGCTGGTCCCCGGCACCTCCCGCGACGATGAACTCCTCGCCCGAGGTGAGATTCTTGGCGTAAACGTCGGAGTTACCGCTGCGCTCGTCTTCCCACACCACAAATTTGCCGTTGGTTACCGGCTTCCGCTTGACCTCGACACCCGTAGAGACGACAAACTCCTCACCGGTGGTGAGGTTCTTGGCTAGAACATTTGACTTACCGTCGCGGTCGTCCTCCCAAACTACGATATTGCCGTTCACCGAAGGCTTGAGCTTATCGCTACTGTGCTCGGAGACCGGAAATTCCTTTTTGGCCGCAGCCAGAGCCTCGACACCCGCGGGACCGAGGATCAGTATCACCGACGCCAGAAGCGCGACCAACATGACGACGATCATCTTTCTCCGGTAAAGAGCCGACTGCTGAGGTTCGATGTTGGGTCTCATGCCGACCACTCGTCTCCTATTCGATCAAATTCGGTGTACTCACGGCCTCTGACACCTGAGGTTCTGGCAAAGGTTTGTAACTCCGTCGCTTCCATTCTCATCCTCTTCTCGGAATGGTGATCTTTAACGGGAATGATGGCCCAGATCAAAAGCCTTGCCATCGTAAATATGGGCGATCTTTTACTAGTCCACTTGGGCTAGATACACAGATTCCGGCACTGCAAGAGACCCCACCCGGTAGCCTGGTGAGGTCTCTTTGTAAGGTCCGTTTGTAGAAGGAGTTAGTTAACCTTACCGGGTCACCCTGAACTTGCTCGTGTTGCTCTTGTTGCTCAGGTGGTCGCGGTCTCCCCGGAAGATTGCCTGCACGCTGTAACTAGCCGGTCGGTTGGACTTGTAGCGGAAGCTGTAACGAGAGCTCCTCAGCAGCAGCGTCTTGTTGGCAACCACCTTTTTGCCACGCTTGGTGGTCAACTTGACCTTGCCACCGTGTTTGGGAGCTACGGCGCCGGAGATCGTCACGGTCCGACCCTTCTTGATGGACTTGGCGGACACCTTCGAAGTAACTTTGGCTTTCACCTTCACCTGCTTGGTGGGGCTGGTCGTGGCGCGCAGACCGCTTTGTGCGTCGCCGGCAAACCGCACCCGGTACTCGGTGTTTTTCTGCGGCTTGGTCGCGAAGGAGAAGTTGCCGCTCGCATTGGTCTTCTTGGATGCGC
This sequence comes from Rubrobacteraceae bacterium, assembly GCA_049650165.1. GTDB lineage: Bacteria > Actinomycetota > Rubrobacteria > Rubrobacterales > Rubrobacteraceae > SIRX01. Next base: position 4,402 of record JBARZO010000506.1, on the reverse strand, counting down.
CTATCCGGCTGAAGCTCTTGGCCCCGGCGGGCTTCTGCTCCAGAACCACCGGCTGGTTCGCCAGGACCCGGTTGCCCGAGCTGAGGTTGCCGGAGAGATTCGTGGCCTTTCCGAACACTACCGTAGCCGGCTTCGCTGTCAGGCTGCTCAGGCGGGCGAGCGTCGCGTTGGTCTCCAGCGGCATGAGCGGGTGGTTGCCGGCGGCCAGCGGATTATCTACGTTGAGCAAAGGCGTCGGATTGGTTGCATCAACCGTAGCTGGTTGCGGGTAGACCCGCATGATGCCCCAAGACCCGCCGGAGAGGTGCTGGCGGTACATGCCGTCGGAGTACCGGTAGTCGCCCGCGTAGCCGCTGCCCGCGCCGGACAGTAGTTTGGCATTGAGCGCCCGGCTCACGCTGAAGCCACCCTGGGCCCCGATCACCGGTGTACTGGAGTCATCCGGGGCAGCGTACCATCCGTGTCCCAACATCTCGAAGACGCGCTGGCGCTGCTTGTCCGAGCCCTGCAAGACCCGCATCCGCACATCGTCGCCGGCGTAGGCCCGGAAGATTGAGGTGTCGGGATCTCCGTGGACTTTTGAGTTGTACACGTTCGCCATGTCCTCACCGTTCATCGGGTTGGCTGCCGTAGCCAGGCCGGCCTCTTGCGGTAGCCGGTGCCGGAACGGGGCGCTGGAGTAGCCGAAGCCCTTCTCGCCCTGGTCAATGTGGTCGTGGGCCACACCGGCCGGCTCGGGAGGCGCGCCGGGATCGGAGGTGTCTATGATGGCGCCGTTCTTGTCGCGGAGGTTCAGTCCGTCCGAGAAGAACGGGGTGAACTCGCGGAAGTCGTTGTTCTCACCGGGCACCCGGATGTCGGCTGAGACGCCGCTGTCTATCTGGGCTCCCGTCTGCGGGTCGTGGTACTTAGCGCCCTTGGGCTCTATGGTGAGCCCGGCGTACAGGCCGTGGTGCCGGTGGCCGCGCACGTCGCCGAAGTCGGTCAGGTTGATCGCACCCAGCTCACCGGGATTCACCTCGTCGGCGTACCAACGGTAGAGCTTGGACTCGCCGGTGCCGACCGTCTGGTCCGGGTTGTAGCCTACGGCAGTGCCGTCGGAGCCGCGCACGTCGTACTTGACGAGTTGCGGGTTGAGACCCACCCGGAGACCGGCGGGCGTGCCCGCTACGTTCTCCATTGGCGACATCGCGTCACCCTGGGTTCCGGCGTTCGGGTGCTTCTTGAGCCAGTTCGGGCTGATCTTGTTGGTCAGCTTGACCTCGATGCAGTCGCCCTCGTTGGCCCGTAGCACGAGCGGCTCAGGCTTCTTGTTGCCGCTACGGATAGCTTGCTCGTCCTCGGCCAGGGCGTACATCAGGCCGAAGGGATCGTGGTCGCCCTGCTTGTTGTACTGGATCTTGGTGTCGAAGGCCACGACGTTGAACTTCTTGGTCGGGACGCCGACCTTGCAGGGGTTGCCGGGCGAGTTGGCGTCCGGCGGGTTTATCGCCTGGGGCGTCGCGGAAGCGCCACCCTCGGGCAAGTCGTTGTCCGGCAGCGGCAGGAGCCTGTTGGGGTCCACCTTGCCGTAGGACCTCATGAGGCCCCACATGCCCATGTACAAGTCGTCTACGTTCTGGCTGCTGTAGAGGTAGTCGCCCGTGCAGTTCTCCTCACCGGCTCCACAGGTGATCTTGGGGACCTTGAAGTTGAAGGCCTCTGAGACCCCGATGTCCTGTGAAGCGACGAGTGGGGAGTCCGGATTGTCCGGGTCCTCGTTCCAACGCATACCGTTCATGGAGAAGGTGTGCTGGTGCTCCTGAGAGCCCTGCATCAGACGGATCTGGACCGGGTCCTCGGAGTACGTCTCCAGGACCGGGGTGTCCGGGTCACCGTGCACCGTGGAGCTGAAGTAGTGGGCCGGGTCCGTCTTGCGCCCGTTCTTTGTCTCGCGCATGTTCAGCGGCGCGCTACGGTAGTTGATACCGACCACGCCGGGGTCCTCGTCCGGGTAGTGCTCCGGCGCGTTGGGACCGACGTAGACGTCGTCGCGGTTCTGCGGATTTCCGTCCTTCTTCGTCAGGGAGACGAAGTCCTGGTAGGCGAGGCCGAACTCGCGGAAGTCGTCGTTGGCGCCGGGGCCGATCACGTCCATCCTCGTACCGGCGGCGTCGCCGACACACTCACTGCCGCAGTTCTGTGCGTTCGGCACGTTGCCGTTTCCGGGCTGGTAGAACTCGCCGCTCTTTGGGTTGCGGAAGTTCGTACCCTCGGGCTCGACCAGCAGGGCGCTGAACATGCCCCGGTTCTGGTCAACCGCCGCGAAGTGGTGGTCGTGGGAAAAGACTGTGCGCAGCTCGTAGTCGGCAAACCACCGCTCGGTGATCGTCTGTCCCGGCTCGATGCCCGCGTTTGGTCCCGTCCCACCGTCCCACGAGGGGTTCCAGTCTGGAGGATTGGGAATGGTGCAGCCGTTCTGCTCGTCGCACTGCTCCTGGCCGTTGGCAACCTTTTTGTTGAACTTCATCTGCTCTTCGGTAAAGGCGGCCTGCTGGTAGTTCCAGCCGTTGGTTGCGCCGTCGGAGGCCATCACGTCGAACTTAACGAGGTGGATGTGCTCGCCCATCATGTTTGTCTGGATCATCTTGAGGAAGGCGTCATTGCCGATCCAGTTGGGGAGCAGGTTGGTCAGATTGTAGTTAATGCAGTCACCGGCGTTGGCCCGGAAGAACAGCGGCTCTGGTTGATTTTTGTACGAGCCGTCCGGGTTTTTCGCCAGCATCTTGGGCACGTCCTTGTCGAGGACGACGAACCTGGCCTGGGTATCGTGGTCGCCCCGCTTGTTGTAGACGACGTCCCGCTGCATAACGGAGACGTTGTAGGTAACCTCGCGGGAGCCGGTCGGGCAGGGCTCGACGAACGGTGCACCGGGCTTGCCGCCGTTGTTGCGGTCCATGACCTGCTGCTCGGTCTGGAGCTTGTCGGCGAGCCGCTTCTCCAGCGGGTTTGTGTTGTCGAGCTGCGCCGTTTCGAGCGGCTTGCCGGCCACGACGCGGGTGGCGTCCTTGAGATCCTCGCGCTCTACGGTGTTCGGATTGTCGCCGCCGAAGGGATCATTCTGGTCCTTCTGCTCGCTGATGCTGTTCGGGGGCTGCGGCGCCCGCCAGCCGTACTCACCGGGGATGAACCGCGGGTAGCCGGGGTTATCCGGCGTTGCCTCCGGCGGGTTGGTGCCGTTGGGCAGCGGCTGCAGGTTGCGGACCTTCGTGCCGTCGGGGAGTTCGCCGGTGCCGTCCTCTTTAACGTCGTGCACCCGGAAGAGAGACCAGAAGCCCTCAGCGAAGTGCGGGTAGAGGTGGCAGTGGAAGATCGAGTCCCCGAAAGTCTTGGGCTGGCTGCCGGCCCCGTAGAGCAGGTCTGCCGTGAAGCTCTCGCCCGGTCCGAAGGTCTGGGAGTCTATGGTGGAAGACTTGGGATTCTTGGGGTTCTGGGTGTCGAAGTTCGGCGTCTCGTTGGGGTTGTTCAACCACTGGTGGGCGTGGAGGTGGAAGACGTGGGTCTCCGCCGCGCCGGCCATGGCGTATCGGATCTTGGTCGGGTCGCCCTGGTAGGCCCGGCTCACGTTCGTCGTGTAGCAGGAACCCTTGCCGGTGGGTCCACCAGCGTACAGGGGCTTGTTCTCCAGGCCGCAGTCCTCGATCTTGTTGGTGTCGGTTATGGGCTTGCCGTTCGCATCTTTCTCGGGCAGCCAGGGTCCCTTGCCACTCGCCAGCTTGACGAGGGCCGGGTCGCCGTAGACCCAGGAGGAGAGAGAGACTTCCTCACCGAGGCCGTCGGGGGAGAGACGGTCTTTCTTCTCCCGGTTGCGCTGCGGCTCGGTGCCGTAGTTGAAGCCGTGGCCAACCTCGCCGGGCGCCGTCTCGCTGTAGTCCTGGGCGAGCTGCACCGTCTCCCGGAAGGACTCGAACGTACCGGACGGGGTCGGAACGATGTCGGCGTCTATGTAGGGATCTCCGGCGTTCTTGGTGATGCGGCTGTGGCTCTTCTCGCCCTCGTAAACCGGCTGCCCGGTCTCGGGATCGAGCCAGGCGGCGCCGGCGGGCTGGACCGCGAAGGCCCCGTACATGCCGTGGGCGTTGCTGCCGGCATCCTCTTCTTCGCCGCTGGTCATCGTCTGGCTGCGGAACTGATGGAGACCCTGAGTGTCGGGAGCCTTCCAGTAGTAGGTGGTGGACTCGCCGATGCCGACCGTGGTGTCCTGGTTAAAGCCGACCTTGCCGCCGTCGGAGGTCTGGGCGTCGTAGTTGATGCCCCGGACCTGCATGGAGGCCCGCGGGTTCAGCAGACGCCCGCTCCACTGCCGCTCGTTCAATTCGTTCTTGAAATCTATCTTGACGCACTCGCCGGCGTTGGCCCGGAG
>JBARZO010000505.1:0-4363 GCA_049650165.1 Rubrobacteraceae bacterium | reverse complement strand
GGAGAAACCAGGCACCGGTTGACAAAGCCGGAGTTGAGAAACCAGGCTCTGAAAGAATCGGAGCGGCTGGCCGAGCTAGTCGATGAGCGAGAGTCCCACCGGCCTTTGGAAGACCCTGTAATACAGGACCATCAGCTCGCCCACCGGCGTTTCACTTCTTACGATGAGGAGACCCAGGAAGTCTACGAAAGAGAGCACATGCCAAAGATCGTTGAGTTGAGAGGGCATTTCGCCGCCCGACACATTCGCAGCGGAATGTTGGATGATCTCTACGGCAGCGCCGGAAACGAGGCGGACCTCAGAACCATTTCAACCGCCTTGCAAGAGATGGCGGGCAGGCTAGGAAAATCCTGAACCTCCTCGACGATGATGGATGCTAGACTGTCCCGATGATTTCAGGGGACGTACCCAGGGCTGATGTTGTAGGGAGCCTTTTGCGCCCGCCGGAACTTTTGAAAGCGATCGGAGAACAGGCTGCGGGTAGACTATCGACCGCCGAGTTCAAGAAGGTTGAGGATCGGGCCGTAGACTGGGCGCTAGATCTCCAGGAGCGGGCGGGACTCGAAGTCGTAACCGACGGAGAGATGCGCCGGGAGTCGTGTCAGAGCCCGTTGGTAGAGTCCGTAGAGGGGTTCGGGGAGCACACCATCGACGCCTGCTTGTGGGGCGATTGGCACGGAGATGAGACGGTGGGCGACAAGAACCTGGAACGTCCGGCGTCGCTCGGCGTTGTCGGCAAGCTGCGGAGAAAACGACACCTTTCGGTGGAAGAGTTCGTCTACGCCCGCGCCCGAACCGATAAAACGGTAAAAGTTACGCTGCCGAGTCCGACGCTCTACGCCAACTTCTGGTCGCCGGTGCTCTCTAAAGAGGCGTACCCTACGATGGACGAGTTCGTGGAGGACGTGGCGGAGATCCTGCGCGAAGAAGTAGAGGAACTCGTCCGGCTCGGTGCGGAGTACATCCAACTAGACGCGCCTCATTACCCGCTGTTGCTGGAAGCTGAGACCCGCGAATTCTACGAGGCCCGGGGTTGGGACCTGGACAAGTGGCTCTCCCGCGGCGTCGAATTGGACAACTACGTTATAGGAAACCACCCTGGCGTCACGTTCGCCTTTCACCTGTGTCGGGGTAATCAGGGAAGCCGTTGGCTGGTTTCAGGTTCCTACGAACCGCTGGCCCGTCGAATCTTCGGCGGGATAGCCGCCGACCGCCTGATGCTGGAGTATGACGACGAGCGCTCCGGAGACTTCGAGCCATTGGCGCACGTCCCGGAGGATAAGGTCGCCGTGCTGGGGCTCGTCACCACGAAGACCCCGAGGCGTGAGACGGTGGAAGAGTTGGAGGCGCGTGTACAGGACGCTTCCAGGTACGTGCCGTTGGAGCGGTTGGCGATCAGCCCGCAGTGCGGCTTCGCGACCTCGGTGATCGGGAACGCCCTAAGCGTCGAAGACGAGGAGCACAAACTGCGAACCCTCGTAGAAACCGCCGGTCGGGTGTGGGGATGATCTTCAATCCTTTGGGAGAGTAACGAGCTTGCCGTAAGTTCCCCGGCTGCCCAGGCTTTCCAGGGCACCGGGTAGCTCTTCGAAAGGGACGGAGCGGTAGATCAGGGGTTTTATCTCTCCAGCTTTATAGAGATCCATGAGTTCTTCGTGGGTCTCCCGAACCAGGTGCGGCATAATTTTTCCGTAGAGTCCCCAGTGTAGTCCGAGGACCGAGTAGTTCTTGACGAGCAGATGGTTTGCCGGGGCTTCGGGGATGCGGCCGCCGGCGAACCCGATCACCACGATGCGCCCTTCGAAGGCTACGCACCGTCGCGAACCGTCGAACACGTCGCCTCCAACCGGGTCGAAGATCACGTCCGCCCCGCGACCATCCGTAGCTTCCTTAACCATTTCTATGAAGTTTTCCTGCTTGTAATCTATGGCAAGCTCCGCCCCAAGGCTTCGGCAGACCTCTACTTTCTCTTCGCCGCCCGCCGTAGCGAAGACCCGTGCCCCCGCCGCCCGGGCGAGCTGTATAGCCGCCGAGCCGACACCGCCCGCCCCCGCGTGGACCAGTACCGTTTCGCCTTCGCGCAGCCCCGCCCGCCGGTGGAGGGCAAAGAACGCGGTCTGGTAGACGATGTGCAGGGCCGCCGCGTCTTCGAAAGGCATGTCGTCCGGTATTGGGTAGGCTGCGGATTCCGGGACGGAGACTCGTTCGGCGAAACCGCCGTTTGGTAGCGGGGGAGTAGCCAGGACCCGCGCGCCCTCTTCGAGTTCCGTCTCATCTCCGGCGGATGTTACAGTTCCCGCAACTTCGGCACCCGGAGTAAACGGGAGATCCGGCCGCTCCTGATATTCTCCTTTGCAAAGCAGGATGTCGAAGAAGTTCAGGGCCGCCGCCTCGACCTCGACGACGACTTCGCCGGCCCCGGGCGAAGGGTCGGCAACCTCCTCCAGGGTCAGGGTGTTTTTGGGATCTCCAAGTTCTTTTACTTGCCAGGCGCGCAAAATCTACTCCCTTTTCTCTCTTGACGATGAGCTTATCATCGACGGAGAATTTTTACGCTGCCATCCTGGTTTGTTGATGACCTTGGGACTGGCGTAGGTTAGTATGAGAACCCCGTAACTCGGGACCCAGGAGGGTGTAATCTATGCAGCTTTCGGGGCTTTATAGCGCCGTACAAAAAACAGGAGTACGTTGGGCCTTACCTGTAGAGGTATTGGTCTATTGAATGCTGCGCCTTTTTATGGGAGAGGCTGGACCTCGCTTTGAGGAGCCGGATGCGTCCCCCAGGCTCCGAGCCGGATAAGAACCCTCGGGATCGGGGCAAGCAGAGCAGCGTGGACCTCATCCTGTGGGAGTGGCGCGAGAAACCACCCGAGGAACCCGAACCAGAGACCACCGAAATACCCAAAAAGAAACAGTATATGGGGCGCGCCGGGAGGTTTGCCGGCGGCTTGTTGCGCCGGATGGGCAAGAGTGAGCCGCCCACGGGACAACCCGGAGGTACAACACTCTCTTACTTGCCGGGGCTGGACGGTATGCGGGCGCTCGCCGTTATCGCGGTACTCCTCTACCACGCGGGGTTGGCCTGGGTCCCGGGCGGCTTTCTCGGGGTCGAGGTGTTCTTCGTTATCAGCGGGTATCTCATCACGGCGCTTCTTTTGGCGGAGTGGCGGCAGAAAGGGAGCATAGACCTCAAGGCTTTCTGGCTCCGACGGGCGCGCCGTCTGTTACCCGCCCTGTATTTGTTGCTGGTCGGCACCCTGGCGTTCGCGGTTGTGTTTCTGCCCGAAGAGGTGGCGCGGTTGCGGGATGACGTGGTCGCGGCGGTGGGCTACGTTACGAACTGGCTCCTGATCTTCAGCCAGGAATCCTACTTCGAGGCCGCCGGACGCCCCTCACTACTTCAACATCTCTGGTCGCTGGCGGTCGAGGAACAGTTCTACATAATCTGGCCGCTACTGTTGACGGCGGCCCTGATGTACTTGCCCCGCCGCTACTGGATGCCGGTGGTGCTCGGTGGCGCGGTGATCTCCGCCGTGCTGATGGCCGTTCTGTACCAGCCAAATATGGACCCGTCCCGGATCTACTACGGAACCGATACCCGGGCCGCCGGACTGCTGTTCGGGGCCGCGCTGGCGTTCGTGTGGGCACCCGAGCTGATCCGGGTGGCGGCCCGCTACGACCCCGACGCCCGGCATCGTCCCTTGCAACGCGCCCGGCGTCACGTCCGGCACCGGCTGGGTTGGACTGTACCCCGGCTGCTCGACATGGTTGGCCTGGTGGCGCTCGGGATGCTAATCTGGTTCTGTCTGAGCCTCGACGAGTTCCGGCCGTTTATATACCGGGGCGGCTTCGCCCTGGTCGCGGTCGTCACCGCCCTACTCATCCTGATCGTGGTTCACCCGAGGGCCCAGGTAGGGGCCGGCGTGTTGGGATGGGGGCCGATGCGCTGGATCGGCCAGCGTTCCTACAGCATCTACCTCTGGCACTGGCCGGTCTTTATGGTCACCCGGCCCCAGCTAGACGTCCCGATAGAAGGCATCCCATTGCTCATCCTGCGGTTCGCGGCGACGCTTATTCTCGCTGACCTCTCGTACCGCTTCGTCGAAACCCCGATTCGACGCGGAGCCCTGGAACGCTCCTGGCGGTCACTGCGCGAGGCTGGAGGACTCCGCCGCATCCGGCTTGGGCTGCAGTGGGCCGGCGGTACGGTGGGTGCGCTCGCGATCTGCGTAGTGCTCGGGTTGGCCGTGGTGCAGGCCGAGGCCCCGAAACAACCACAATTCGCCGCCGCGAAGCAGAAGATCGAGACCGATTCCGGAACAGCTTCGGCGGCTGAAGGCGAAGATGCTCCCCCGGACCAGGT
>JBARZO010000504.1:0-16995 GCA_049650165.1 Rubrobacteraceae bacterium | reverse complement strand
CTTCAAATCCACCTCCCAGTCGTCGTCCACCGCATTGTAGCGGTAAGAGCCGGTTTGTTTCAGCATGAATCAGCATGAATGCTGACTTGCTAACCAACAGCGTTTATACTTCGGTCGTTCCGACGGACGAGTAGGAGTAGTGTGACTTGGTTGCTGCGAACGGAACCGAAATCCTCATAGTCGAGGATGATGAGGTCATTATGGGCACCCTGGCCTACAACCTCACGCGGGAGGGCTACAAAGTGAGCCAGTCCACGACGGGGGCGGAGGCGCTGAGGACGGCCCGAAAGCTGCGGCCGGACCTGATCCTGCTGGACATCATGCTCCCCGGGGAATCCGGCATCGAGGTCTGCGAACATATCCGGGATCTGGATGAGGAAGTCGTCATCATAATGATCACCGCAAAAGATGCCGAAGAAGACAAAGTGCGCGGCTTCGAGGTCGGGGCCGACGACTACGTGACGAAGCCTTTCGGCATGAAGGAGCTCGTCGCCCGCATCACCGCCAACCTCAAGCGGAGCGACGTAGGGAGCCGGGGCCGGGTCATAGAAGCCGGTGACCTTCGACTCGACACCAAGAACTTTACGGCCCACGTGAACGACGAGGCTCTGCCACTGCGCCTGAAGGAATTCGAGCTTCTCGTCGCCCTGGCCTCCACCCCGGGAGAACTGAAGAGCCGGGAGGAACTCGCGAAGGAGGTCTGGGGACACGCGGGGGTTGGCTCCTCGCGCACGATAGACGTTCACATCCGTCGCATCCGGGCGGCGTTGTCCGAAAGGTCCGGCTACGAGTTCGTTCACACAGTCCGCGGCCTGGGTTACCGTTTCGAGGCGACACCGGAGGTAGAGAGCAGCGTGGGCACTCTGGCCCCGGAATAAGATGCAGGCTTGAAGCGATCGAGAGAAGCCGGCTACCTGAGCCCCCAGGAGCTCGAACGGGTCAACAAGATCCGTCGCGACTTCGTCGCCAACGTCTCCCACGAACTGAAGACCCCGGCGACGAGCCTCCGGCTCCTGGCCGAGAGCCTGGAAGACGTAATAGAGGAAGATCCCGTTCAAGCCCGCATCTTCGCCAGCCAGCTAAAGAGCGAGACGGAACGCCTGGGCCAACTAATCATTGACCTCTTAGACCTGGCACGCCTCGAAAGCGTAGAAGGCATAGAAGCTCCCGAGCCGGTTGATATGCGCGGCGTCCTGATGGGGGTGCTCTCCCGCGTAAGAAGGGTCGCCCGCAAAAAGAACATTACCCTCAATTGGAAGCGTTTCGGGAGGGCGGCCGACTACACCGTCTACGGCGACGAAACGCAACTCACCTCCATGTTCAACAACCTAGTAGACAACGCCGTCAAGTACACCCAGACCGGCGGGCGGGTAGAGGTCACCGGAGACTCCACGGACGAAGAAGTAGTGGTCAGCATCGCAGATACCGGCATCGGCATCCCGGAGCAGAAGCTCGCCCGGATCTTCGAGAGATTCTACCGGGTGGATAAAGATCGTTCCAAAGCAACCGGCGGTACGGGCCTCGGCCTCTCCATCGTGCGTCACGTGGCCGAAAATCATGGCGGACGAGTCACCGTCGAAAGTGCTTCCGGAGAAGGCTCGACCTTCACTATATATCTCCCCCGAGCCTTGCAGTAGAGAGCCCGCAGCGCCTACGCGCTTCTAGTAAGCTATCATACATGAAGTTTTTCAAGTTCGGGGTAAGTTGTCTGTAGTAAAAGATGACTAAAGTTCGGCCTCCATGCGACCGATAACAAGACGTGCAGAGACATCTTAGGAAGATTGCATGCAAGAGCTTACGCTAGAAACACAAAGCTATTACGCAGGCGCGGGACGAGTTCCCGACATCTGCCTTTCCTGCCCGCACGTTTCCTTGGATATAGCCCAACGAGAAAGCCGAAAGGGCCACGGTGGCTAACATGGAGAATGGAGAAAAGGCCGGACTGCAGATAGGGGCAGTACCGACGATGCCATCCAGGATCAAGTTTGTCTCGCGGCTGATGGGTTACGCTGCGATGCTCGTGGGAATACTGGTAATAGCGGGTTGGCTGCTGGGCGTCGAGATTTTGAAGAGCATCTTCCCCGCCCTGCCCGCGATGAACCCCTTGACCGCCATAGCTTTTATCCTGGCCGGTATCTCGCTACGTTTGCTGATGATCGAACCTTTAGAACAGAAGGTCTTGCGCGCCGCGCAGGCTTGCGCCGTAGTCGTCCTACTCATAGGTTCTCTCAAGCTCCTGGGGATACTCTTAGGCTGGAATATCGGCCTCGTCCGACTACTGTCCGATGAAGATCTCTCGACAGCGGGAGGTGTGCTACCGAGCTTCATCAAGCCGAATACCGCCGTGGGTCTGATCCTGGTCGGCGGCCTGCTGCTTTTGCTAGACGCTCGGAGCAGGGTTGGTGTGTGGACCTCCCGGATCTTCTTTTTCCTACTTTCCGCGATCTCTCTCGTGACCATCATCGGCTACGCCTACGACGCACAAGCCTTTAACGGGATCGGCGACTACACTTCCATGGCGCTGCCCACGGCGATCATGCTCTATCTGCTCTCGATTGGCGTCTTATGCGCGCGTCTCGGGCGGGGTTTGATGCGTATGATCGTCAGCGACAGTCCCGCCGGGTCTCTGCTGCGCGTCCTCTTCCCCGCCGCCATCTTCGTTCCTATAGTCCTGGGTTGGCTCCGGCTTGAGGGCGAGCGGGCCGGTCTTTATGGGGCGGACGTTGGGGTGGGGCTGTTCGTTATGGCGAACATGACTATCTTCATCACCCTTGTATTGGTGAGCGCCCGGCTACTCTACAACTCAGACGCCGAACGCAAACGAAGCGAAGAAGAGTTCCGGGAGAGCGAGCTGCGACTGCGGACCATCGTAGAGAGCGCGCCCGTCGTCCTTTTCACCATAGATCGCAACTATATGATGACGCTCTCTCAAGGCCGGGGCCTGGAGCCTCTAGGCGTCCGTCCCGGGGAGCTGGTCGGGCAATCCGTCATAGAGCTGTACGGTGAAGTTTTGCCCAACATCAAAAACGACCTCGACCGGGTTTTTTCCGACGGTGAGACGGTCAGCACCATAGTGGATCTTGGTCAGGTGGTCTACGAAACGCAGTATGCGCCGCTACGGGAGGCGAACGGCGAGGTCTCTGGCATCATCGGTATCTCCGTGGACGTTACCGAGCGACAGCGGAGCGAGAAAGAGCTGCAAGAAATGGCCGCATTCCCGCGGCTCAACCCCGCTCCCGTCGTAAAGTTGAATAGGGAAGGAATCGTAATATCGGCGAACGAAGCGGCGTTGGACTTCTTCTCGGAGCCCGACTTGATCGGGCGCCTCTGGAGCTCGGTCTGCCCCGGCGTGGACGAACAGCACCTGCTCGGCTTGATAGAGGCTTCAGAGATTATCCAGCAAGAAATAGAACAAGCCGGTAATACCCTGCTGCTTACCTACAGGAGCGTTTCAGGTACCGACGACGTCTACGTTTATGGGTTCGAGATCACCGCCCGCAAGGAAGCCGAGAACGAAGTCCGGCAACTCAACGAAGACCTCGAACAGCGCGTCGCCGCGCGCACGGCAGAACTCGAAACCGCCGTCTCCGAGACCCGGTTGAGCGAGGAGCGTATCCAGGCTATCCTGGACACCTCGACAGCCGTGGTCTACGTCAAAGACCTGGAAGGCCGCTACCTGTTAGTGAACCACCAATACGAAGAGCTGTTCCATCGCACGCGAGAAGAGGTTGCGGGCAAGACCGACTACGATGTGTTCTCGGAGGAGATGGCCGACGCCTTCCGCGAAAACGACCAGAGGGTCATAGAAGCCGGAACAGCCCTGGAACTAGAAGAAACCGCCCCCCTGGAAGACGGGTTACACATTTATAACTCCATCAAGTTTCCTTTGCGTGATACCGATGGGGTCCCGTACGCGTTGTGCGGCTTCTCCATAGACATCACGGAGCGCAAACGGGCCGAGGAGGCGCTAAGAGAGAGCGAAGAACGGTATAGTTCGCTCTTTCTCCACAACCCGGATGCGGTCTACTCGCTGGATCTGGAGGGCCGATTCACCACGGCCAATCCCGCCGCCGAGGTGCTCAGCGGCTACACCAACGAAGAGATCGTGGGTCTTTCTTCAGGGGACATCATCGTACCCCAAGACAGGGCGCAGGCTGGCAGGCATTTCCGTAAGGCGGCCAGAGGCGAGCCGCAGGACTACGAGATGCGCATAACGCGCAAAGACGGAAGCGTGGTGGACCTGGACATGACCCAGGTACCGATCATTGTAGAAGACGAGATAGTAGGCGTCTACGGAATAGCCGAAGACATAACCGATCGCAAACGGACTGAAGAAGAAGTCCGGCAGCTCAACGAAGACCTGGAGCGGCGCGTCGAGGAACGAACCGTCCAACTCGCCAGCACCGTTGGTGAGCTAGAGAAATCCAAAGAGGCGGCAGAGTCCGCGAACCAGGCGAAGAGTGACTTCCTGGCGAACATGTCGCACGAAATCCGCACCCCAATGAACGGTGTCATCGGGATGACCGAGCTTCTTCTCGATACGAAGCTCGACATCGAGCAGCGCGATTACACGGAGATGGTGCGCCTCTCCGGCAACAGCCTCCTGACGGTCATCAACGACATTCTGGACTTCTCGAAGATCGAAGCCGGCAAGCTCGACATCGAGACCATAGACTTCGGCCTGCGCCTCGCGGTAGAAGATACAGTCGCCCTGCTCGCCGAACGCGCCCAGGAGAAAGGCCTCGAACTCGCCAGCCTCGTAGACTACGATGTTCCAAACGAAGTGCGCGGAGATCCCGGAAGGCTGCGTCAGATCCTTACCAACCTCATCGGTAACGCCATCAAGTTCACCGAACAAGGGGAGGTCATCCTGCGGGTCAGCCTCCGCAACCAGACTGCCGGCGCGGCGGGGATCTGCTTCGAGGTCTCAGACACCGGCATCGGCATGACGCCCGCGCAACAAGAACGACTTTTCGAGTCGTTCTCACAGGCCGACACTTCTACCACCCGGCGTTACGGGGGCACGGGGCTAGGGCTCGCCATCAGCAAGCAACTCGTAGGAATGATGGACGGTGAGATCTCGGTGAAGAGCGAGTCCGGGTTGGGCAGCACCTTCTCTTTCGTCGTGCCGCTCGCAAAGCAGCCGGAGGAGTCCAGAGCCACACCCGCACCCCGCGACGACCTGCGGGGTCTGAGAGTATGGGTCGTGGACGACAACGAGACTAACCGCCGCATACTCGACAAACAACTCTCTTCTTGGGGGATGACGACTACCCTCGACGAGGGCGGCCGGCAAGCCCTGCAGACACTGCGGGCCGCTGCTGACGCGGGCGAACCAAGTGACCTGGCGGTCCTCGACATGCAGATGCCGGAGATGGACGGTCTGCAGCTCGCCCGCGCCATAAAAGCGGACCCCGTGATCTCTCGGACCCGTCTCGTGCTCTTGACTTCGATGGGTCGTCGGGGTGACGGCGAGGAAGTCCGGAGCGCCGGGATAGAAGCCTACCTGACAAAGCCCGTGCGTCAGTCGGAACTGTACGACGCTCTGGCCACGGTCATGGGCGCGACGGAGGAGACCTCCGAGCAGATCCCCCTTATCACCCGGCACACCATCCGCGAGCACAAGATCGAAACCCAAGCCCGGCTCTTGCTGGCGGAGGACAACGAAGTGAACCAGAAGGTCGCCGTGCGGACGCTCGAAAAGCTCAATTATCGGGTAGACGTCGCCGACAACGGCCTCGAAGCCCTGGAAGCCCTGACCAGGTCAGACTACGAAGCCGTCCTCATGGACGTGCAGATGCCGGAGATGGACGGCTACGCGGCGACCGCCGAGATCCGGCGCCGCGAGAGTGAGGAAGGCGGACACATCCCGATCATCGCCATGACGGCCAACGCCCTGCGCGGCGACCGGGAGAAGGCGCTCGAGGCCGGTATGGACGACTATATCGCCAAGCCAATCAATTCCGAAGGTCTGGAGAAGGTTCTGGGTCGTTGGGTCGGGGAGTCGTCCGAAACGGCCTCAGCCCAGCCCGCCACCGACGACGCCGACGACCAGGAAGCCGGCGGAGAAGAGATCCTGGACCCCTTGGTGATAGAAGGGTTGAGAGAGTTACAGCAGGATGGCGAGCCGGATATTCTGACTGAGCTATTCGAGATCTTCCTTCAGGACGCACCGGATCGCATAGAGTACCTGAAAGAAGCCGCAGAGTCGGGTGACGCCCTAGCCTTGTCCCGTATAGCCCATACCCTGAAAGGCAGCAGTAGCAACCTGGGAGCCGGGCGTATGTCCAATGTATGCCAGGAACTCGAGGAGGCTGGGCAATCTGAAAACCTGGAGGGACTGGATGTGTTACTGAGGAGGCTGGATGCTGAATTCGAAAGTGCGCGCTCCGAGTTAAACACGCACCTTACGACCGGCAGCAAAAATCGCTGATATGGACTGTTCCGCCACTACCCTCGCAGCGGCAGGTAGGATGAACCCCTTCCGCTCATCCACCGGCGCCCAGCTACTATAGTAAACAACGGTGTAGGGCGAGTAGCAAATGGCGATAGTACGTTACGGAACAGCATGGAATGCGCTGTGATCGAGACCGGCGGTTAAAGTCGACCACCGAGCAAGACGATAATTCGGAGGGCACAGTATGCGCCGCAGGTAAACTGAAAGCAGAAAGAAGCTAGATGACGATGGCGCGAAAATTAGGGCTCGGGTTTGGGATTCTGGTTTTAATATTCGTGGTCGCTGGTCTCTTCGTCAACGGACGTCACGGGTATCACACTCCCTGAAAGGTAGCAGTGGTAACATGGGAGCCAAGAGGATGTACCGAGTATGCGCGGGTCTTGAAGAGGCTGGACGCTTGGGAAACCTGGAGGAAGTAAAAACCCTTCTACATAATCTCGAAGAAGAGTTCCGACGGGTGCGCTACGCACTGAGCACGCAATTTCTGGCTGGTAAGTAGGAGTTTTGAGGCGAGCGATTTGAACGAAGCAGGCACAACCATGACCGGCACGTACAACCTCTTCCTCGTCGTGCTCTCGATCGCGATCGCGGTGATTGCCTCCTACGCAGCGCTCGACCTAGCGGGACGAGTAACGGCCTCTGTCGGTAGATCCCGGAGCATCTGGCTCACAGGCGGGGCCGTGGCGATGGGCGTAGGCATCTGGTCCATGCACTTTATCGGGATGCTCGCCTTCAGCATACCCATGCCGATGACCTACGACGTACTCACCGTGCTCGTCTCCATGGTAGTCGCCATCGCTGCTTCTGCGCTCGCGCTCTACGTAGTAAGCCGCGAAAGCATGGGCCAGCTCCAGCTCGCCTTGGGCAGCATCTTTATGGCGTTGGGCATCCTGGGAATGCACTACATCGGCATGGAAGGTATGCAGTTGCAGGCGAGGATCAGCTACGATCCCCTGCTCGTCGGCCTCTCCGCCGCAATAGCACTCGGCGCGTCGCTCGCGGCGCTCTGGCTGGCCTACCAGCTACGTCGCGATTCCTTGAACGCGAAAGGGCTCGTGCTCAAGCTGGGCAGCGCTCTGGCGATGGGCGGGGCGATCTCCGGGATGCACTATACCGGCATGGCCGCGGCCAGCTTTACGCCGACCGGCGAGCTAGCCGCCTCTCAGGCTCAGGAGGCGCTGCTCGACACCTCTCTGCTGGCCGCCTCGGTCGCCATAACGACGTTCGTGATCCTGGGCATCGCTATCTTCACCGCTATCCTCAACCGCCGCTTCAAGGCCCAGGAGTCGGAGTTGGCGGAGAGCGAAGAGCTCAACCGGGCCATAGTCGAGACGGCGCCCAACGCGATCATTACCATGTCTTCGGAAGGTCTTATCAACAGGTTCAACAGTCAGGCGGAGCAAATCTTCGGCTACAAAACGGACGAAGTTATCGGTGAACCGCTCCGCATGCTGATGCCCGAGCGTTTCCGGGAACCGCACGAGAAGGGCTTTCGCCGCTACCTACAGACCGGCGAAGCCCGGGTGATGGGCAACACGGTAGAGCTTGCGGGCTTGCGAAAGAATGGTGAAGAGTTCCCGGCGGAGCTATCCCTCGGGGAGATCCGTCACGGCGAAGGTCGGTCGTTCGTAGGCGTTATCCGGGACATCACCGAACGCAAAAAAGCCGATAACAATATACGCGAGGCTGAGGAGCGTTTCCGCAGTGCCTTCGACGACACGCTCGCGGGCATGGCCCTCGTTGGCCTCGATGGAAAATATTTCCGGGTAAATCGCTCCATGTGCGAGATCCTCGGCTATTCCGAAGAGGAGTTGCTGAACTCCTCTTATTTTGACCTCACCCATCCAGAGGACCTGGAGACTAGCAGAGATCACGATCGCAAACTCCAGAGAGGCGAGATAGAGAGCTACCGGCTGGAGAAGCGCTACGTCCACGCCGACGGCCACACGGTATGGGTCACTCTAAGCGTTTCGTTAGTAAGAGACCAGGAGAACCAACCGTCACACTTTATCTCCCAGATACAAGACGTTAGCGACCGAGTCGAAGCGGAGAAGAGTCTCCGCGAGAGCGAGGAGCGTTTCCGCAGCCTGAGTAAGGCTACGTTCGAAGGTATAGCCATCACCAGGGACGGCGAGATTCTGGAAGCCAACGAAGCCCTGTCCGTCATGTTCGGCTACGATGTTTCGCAGGCTCCGGGCGCCTCGGTGATGGATTTCATTGCTCAGGAATCCCGGGAACAGGTGCAGCACCAAGTCTCCACGGGCTCTGAGGAGTCTTACGAGGTAGTAGGCGTGAAGAAAGACGGCACGAGGTTGGACCTGGAGATTCGCGCCAGAGAGTCCTTGTACCAGGGCCGCACCGTCCGGGTAGCGGCGGTGCGGGATATTACAGAGCGCAAACGGGCTGAGGTTAAGCTCCGGGAGTCCGAGACTCGCTACCGCACTCTCGTGGAGCAGATACCGGCCGTCATCTACACAGATGACGTTGACGAGACTAACTCAGCGATGTATCGCAGTGCCCACGTACGGGAGATCTTGGGCTACGAGCCCGAAGACTTCTTGTCCAGCCCGGACTTTTGGCAGGATCTGCTCCACCCGGATGACCGCGAGCGGGTCTTGGCCGAGAACGAACGCACCAACGAAACGGGAGAACCGTTCAAAATCGAGTACCGCATGATCACCCGGGACGACAGTGTTGTTTGGGTGCGCGACGAGGCGCATCTGATACGCGACGAAGAGGGCAAGCCAAAGTTCTGGCAGGGCGTCTTTGTGGACATCACCGCACGCAAACAAGCCGAAAAGACACTAGCCGAGAGCGAGGCCCGGTTCCGCACGCTCTTCGACCAAACCGCAGTGGGGGTATGCGTCGCCGACCTCGACCGTCGCCTTATAGAGACGAATGCGGCCTACCAGGAGATCACCGGTTACAGTGCGGAAGAATTAGTAGGTGTATCTACTCTGGAACTCACACACCCGGAAGACCGGACAGGCGAGACCGACACAGGTAAGGGTCTGGTGAGCGGTAGTTACGACAGCTATCAAAGGGACAAGCGATACGTCCGGAAAGATGGCGAGGTCGTCTGGGCGAACGCCGCGAGTTCCCTCGTAAAGGACGAGCAAGGCAAGCCCCGCTTTATAATGGGCGTGGTCGAGGATGTTACAGAACGTCGGCGCGCGGACGAGGAACTGCGCGAAGCTGAAGAGCGTTTCCGGGCCATCTTCGAGCAAGCGGCGATGGGAATCTCCATAGCGACCCCGGAAAGGATACTCGTCGAGACCAACCGAGCTTACCAGGAGATGGTCGGCTACAGTAGAGACGAACTAGTCGGCAAGCCGATAGCGGAACTCACCCACCCCGACGACATCTCCGAGGACGAAGGCCTGAACGAGGAATTGCTCGGAGGAGAAGTAGACCGCTACCAGAGAGAGAAACGATACGTCTGCAAAGACGGCAGGGCGATCTGGGTGCGCCCGACCATCACCACCGTCAAGGATGCCGAAGAACAGCCGCTCTTTCTGATCGGCATGGTCGAAGACATCACCGAGCGTAAGAGATCTCAATCCGAGTTGGAGAAGGCCAAGGAGGCGGCGGAGTCTGCCAACCGGGCCAAGAGCGAGTTTTTGGCGAACATGTCTCACGAGATCCGAACCCCCATGAACGGCGTTATCGGGATGTCCGACCTGCTCATGGACACGAACCTCGATGCAGAACAGCGTGAGTACGTCGGGACGGTCCGCAGTTCGGGGGAGACGCTGCTGACCCTGATCAACGACGTCCTCGACTTCTCGAAGATCGAGGCGGAGAAGGTCGAACTGGAGAACATCATCTTCGACCTGCGAACCTCGGTCGAGGATACCGCCGTGATGCTGGCCGAGCGTGCCCACGGCAAGGGGTTGCAGATCGCAAGCCTCGTTGACTACGACGTACCGACCGCCCTGCAAGGAGACCCAGGCCGCCTGCGCCAGATCCTCACAAACCTGCTGGGGAACTCTATCAAGTTCACCGAAGAGGGCGAGGTCTTGCTGAAGGCGGAGCTCTCTGAAGAGACGGAAGAAGCGGCGGTGGTTCGTTTCGAGATCCGGGACACCGGCATCGGCATGGACCGGGAGCAGCAGGAACACTTGTTCGAGTCTTTCGTTCAGGCCGACGCTTCGACGACCCGCCGCTACGGTGGAACGGGGCTCGGTCTTGCTATTAGCAAACGGCTGGTAGAACTCATGGGGGGTGAGATCTGGGTGGAGAGCGAGCCGGGCGGGGGGAGCACCTTCTGCTTTACCGCCCGCTTCGAGAAGATCTCCACCGAAGCCCCTTCCGGCCCACGCCCACGCGCCGACCTGCGCGGCCTCAAAGCCCTGATCGTGGACGACAACGCCACCAACCGCACCGTCTTGCGCCACCAGATCACGCCGTGGGGTATGAGGGTGGACGACGCCCGAGAGGGAGCCGAAGCACTGGATAAACTGCGCTCGGCCGCTGAAAACGGTGAGCCTTACGATCTGGCGCTCCTGGATATGCAAATGCCGAAAATGGATGGACTAGAGTTGGCCCGCGCCATAAAGCAAAACCCCAGCATATCGAAGACGCGCCTCGTACTCGTAACCTCTATGGGCCAGCGCGGCGATGCTGAAGAAGCCCACAGTGCCGGGATAGAAGCCTACCTGACCAAACCAGTCCGCCAATCCCAACTCTACGATATGCTCTCCATAGTTATGGGGGCTACAGAGGCAGAGGCCGAACCTTCGGACGATAACCGTCCGCTAGTGACTACCCATACCCTCAAAGAAGCCGAGGGCCGGTCGCGGGCCCGGCTCCTGCTGGCGGAGGACAACGAAGTGAACCAGAAGGTCGCCGTGCGGACGCTTGAGAAGCTCGGTTACCGAGTGGACGTGTCCGACGACGGCGCGGAGGCCGTCGAGGCCGTCTCTCGCGCCGACTACGCAGCTATAGTAATGGACGTGCAGATGCCCAACATGGACGGCTACGCGGCGACCGTCGAGATCCGGCGCCGCGAGAGCGAGGAAGGTGGCCACATCCCGATCATCGCTATGACAGCCAATGCCCTCCAAGGCGACCGAGAGAAGGCGCTCGAAGCCGGTATGGATGATTACATAGCGAAACCCGTTAGGGCCGAAGAGCTGCGAGAGGTGCTGGGGCGCTGGGTTTCAGTAGAAGAAGAGCCCGCATTTGGAGAGAACCCGGGAGAGTCCAACGGCGCAAGCATCAACGAGAACTCTGCTCTGGACCCGGCGGTGATCGAGAGCCTCGAAGAACTCGAAGAAGACGGGGAGCAGAGCATGTTGGCGGAGCTTGCCGGTATGTTTCTCGAAAACGCAGATACTTGCCTGGGCGCCATCAGGAAAGCCGTCGACGAGGATGATACGAGTTCCGTCCGGGAGGCGGCCCACAACCTCAAAGGTAGCAGTGGCAGCATTGGGGCCGGACGCATACACGAGATCTGCGCCCGGCTACAAGAAATCGCCGAATCAGGAGAGCTGCACAAAGCACCGGAGCTTCTGGCGAGGCTGGAAAAAGAGATCGAACTCGCGCGACCAGAACTCGTTGCCTTGAAAGGAGCAACGAGGTGAAGATACTGATTGCCGAAGACGACGCAGTATCCTTGCTGATCCTGCGCCGCGCCGTCGAGAAGCTCGGCCACGAGTGCCTGACAGCCGAAAACGGCGAGCGGGCCTGGCAGTCTTACAAGGAGAATCCGGACCTGGACGTCGTTATCAGCGACTGGATGATGCCGGACGTCGACGGCCTGGAGCTTTGCCAGCGCATTCGGGCCGAGGAACGGGAAGAATATACGTACTTCATCTTTCTAACGGCTCTCGGGGACAAAGAGCATCTTTTGATGGGCTTCGAGGCCGGCGCCGACGACTACCTATCCAAGCCGCTAGATCGCGAACAGTTGCAGGTACGCTTGATCTCCGCGCGCCGCCTCACGGATCTCCATCACCAACTCGCCGAACAGCGTACGGAAATGAGGAAGCTCAATACGCAACTCGCCGATCAGGCCCGCACGGACGCCCTCACAGGCCTCAGCAATCGGCTGCGGATGCAAGAGGACCTCGCGTCCCTCGACGCCCGTAAAAAACGTTACGGCCAGACCTACTGCGTCGTTCTCTGTGATATAGACTTCTTCAAACCTTACAACGACACCTACGGCCACCCCGCCGGGGACGAGATACTCCGGCGCGTGGCCGGCTCAATAGAGAGCCACTGCCGCAGCGGCGACGTAGCTTACCGCTACGGTGGAGAAGAGTTCCTGATCATCCTGCCCGAACAAACGCAGTAGTCCGGCATCGGCATGGCGGAACGCCTGCGACACGCTATCGAAGATCTGGAAATATCACACGGAGCCAGAAAGACCCCGGAGATTATAACCATCAGTGCCGGCGTCTCCGCCACCCGGAAGGACGACGAAAAAAGTGCTGAAGCTATATTAAAAGAAGCCGACGAGGCTCTCTACACAGCCAAGGAAGCTGGCAGAAACCAGGTAAGGCCTCATCTGGACCCGGAGAAGAATGATGACTAGTTCCGCCTTAGCTGCGCGCCCTCTGGGTACGCCAGAGCACGGTCTTTACGCGGGCGGCAAGCTCGTTTGGAGAAAATGGCTTGATAACGTAGTCGTCGAGCCCGGCTTCGAGTCCCTGGATAACATCCTGCTCGCCGTTTTTAGAAGTGAGCATGATGACCGGGAGGATAGCTTTCTCCCGATCGGGGCTGCCGCGTATAGCTCGGATGAGTTGGAGCCCGTTCAGGCGTGGCATAAGCTGGTCCGTTATGAGGAGGTCGGGAAACTCACCATTTTCGAGCCGCTCCAGCGCCTCCTGGCCGTCTTCCGCCTCTTCGACCGTGTAGCCAAGACCGGAGAGTTTTGTAAAGACTATACGCCGGATCATCCTGTCGTCGTCCGCCACCAAGATTCGGATGTCGCTAGGCTCCAAAGCTCCCCCGTGTTAGCTACTACAACTCTCAGAGTGAAATCATGGTCTATTTTACCTGATCTGTCATATCAGTATCGACGTAGCAGGTAATTGATGCAAGGTCCCGGGCTCGTAATAATCGCGATACTCCTGATGGTCGTGCTAAACGTCCTTATGGTTATCGCGACGATGGCGGTGAAAATTCTGCGTACCGTTGAGCGGCGCAGAGTTGAGAACCTCCGAGAGCTACTCGAACCCGCCCTCTACGATTATCTGGTTACCGGTGAAATCTCGCCGGTCCTCCGACAGACAAAAGCCAGAGATAAAAACATCTTATCCAACATGATCATCGAACTCCTTACTGTGTTGAGAGGCTCGGAGAGTAAGCGGGTTATGGAACTGGCCGGAGAACTGGGTTTTATCGAAGGAGATCTCGCCCAGCTCAACTCCCGCAACCGCTGGCGGCGGGCTAAAGCCGCCGAGAACCTCGGATTCTACGGCGGCCCGGAATCTGTGGGTCCTATAAGCGGCCTTTTGAAGGAAATGGATGAAACTATCAGGGCTGTTGCATCCCGCGCTTTATCCCGCATAGGCACCCAAGAAGCGGCCGAGGCTCTAGCCGGTTATTTGAGCTCTGACTCGGAGCTGACCAGCTTGCGGATGGCGGAGAACCTGGAAAGGATGGGACCGTTGGCCGTAGAGCCTCTCGTAGAGCTCGTAGAAAGCGATGAAGAGGAGGAACGCCGGGCGCAGGTACTCGCCGCCCGGGTACTCGGCAACCTGCGGATCCAGGAGGGACGCCCGGCGCTGTGCCAGGCGATCGAGCGTCACTGGAATACGGACCTCCGCGCCCAGGCAACGCTGGCCCTCGGCAGAATTGGTAACCCCGACGACGTGCCGGCCATAGTCGAGGCCGCCGGAGACAACTCCTGGCCCGTCAAGGTGCAAGCCGCGAACGCCTTGGGCATGATCGGCGAGGTCTCCACCGTACCCACGCTCGAACAGCTCGTTACAGACCAGGAATGGTGGGTACGGCTCAACGCCAGCCGGGCCCTGATCAACATCGGTCCTGAAGGAGAGAAGGCGTTGGTCCGCTTACTAGAAAATCCGGATCGCTACGCCCGAGACCGGGCTATCGCCACACTCGAAGAACAAGGAATCGTCCGACGGATGGCTGGGGAGTTGGCGGAAGGTAACGCAGGGGCTGAATACGCGGCACAGGTGATTAAGTCTCTAGTCCGAGCAGGATCCACGCGACATCTCGACCGACTCTCACGGACTTTGCCAAAGAAGAAAGAACGGCAGGCGCTAGGCGAAGTGTTGGCTGAAGCAAAGGCAGAAATCGAAACAGAGCCAGATGACGCCTAACGATTTCATACTTTATGTTAACTACTTCGTACTCGGGTACTTTCTAGTCATCAACGGCGTGTACCTTGTTCTGTACCTGATCTCCTTCGCCGAGATCGCCGATTACGTACGGCGCGAGGTCTATTCCGGCCTCTCCGAACTTTTTACATCGAGCTACGCCCCGCCGGTCTCGGTGGTAGTTCCAGCCTATAACGAGGAGGCGACCATAGCCGACAGCGTTCGTTCTTTCCTCTCGCTCCACTACCCACAGCACGAAGTCGTCGTCGTCAACGACGGCTCGAAGGACGCCACCCTGCAAGTGCTGATGGAGGAGTTCGATCTCTACGAGTCGGATCAACCCGTCAGGGTACAGTTGGAGACCGAA
The DNA here is from genome assembly GCA_049650165.1 of Rubrobacteraceae bacterium. Classification (GTDB taxonomy): domain Bacteria; phylum Actinomycetota; class Rubrobacteria; order Rubrobacterales; family Rubrobacteraceae; genus SIRX01. The sequence goes on along the minus strand of JBARZO010000504.1, from coordinate 1,877 downwards.
CACATAAAGGACATCTACATCTCACAGTCGGAGAACCTGATCGTGGTCGACAAAGAGAACGGCGGTAAGTCCGACGCCCTAAATGCCGGGGTCTGCGTGGCAAGTTACCCACTAGTCTGCTGTATGGACGCCGACATCATCTTAGAAGAAGACGCGTTGCTGCGGGCGGCCCGACCGATTATAGAGTCGAGCAACGTGGCCGCCGTCGGGGGCATCGTAAGGATCGCCAACGGCTGCAAGTTCGAAAAAGGACGCATACTGGAAGTCAAGACCCCCAAGAAGCTGCTCCCGAACTTCCAGATCGTCGAGTATCTGCGGGCTTTCATAACCACCCGAACAGCGTGGAGCAAGCTCAACTGCCTGCTCATCATCTCCGGTGCGTTCGGCATGTTCCGACGGCGCGACCTGATCCTGGCCGGTGGCTACGCCAACGACACCGTAGGCGAGGACATGGAACTCACCACCCGCATCCACCGCGTCCTGCGCGAGAACGACCGCGACTACCGCATCTCTTTTATCCCCGACCCGATAGCCTGGACCGAAGTTCCCGACACCGTGAAAGTTCTCAGCCGGCAGCGTGATCGCTGGCACCGAGGCCTCATGGACACGATCCTGCGCCACAAAAAGATGCTCTTCAACCCCAAATACGGCATAGTCGGCACCGTGGCAATGCCATACTTTTTCTTCTTCGAATTCCTCGGTCCCGTCGTTGAGATACTGGGCTACCTGGCGTTCGCCGTAGGGCTGGCTCTGGGACTACTGAACCTGCCGTTCGCCCTGGCCTTCTTCATGGCCGCCGTCGGCCTCGGAGCCTTTCTATCAGTTGCGGCCGTCTTCCTGGAAGAGCTGCGTCTGGAACGTTACCCAAGCTGGCGCGACCTCGCCAAACTCACGTTTTTCGGCGTGTTGGAGAACTTCGGCTACCGACAGCTAAACACGCTCTGGCGTTTCGTGGCGATCTTCTCGTTCCTGCGGGGCAACCTCGAATGGGGTTCCATGGACCGTCAAGGTTTCGACCCGGAAAAAGCCAAAGAGAACGGCAACGTCGACGAAGCATCCGAAAAGGACCCGGCAGACGTATGGAATACAGCCACAAAAAACGTGGGCTCGCACCGCCGCTAAAGGAGGATTGGTTTGTATCAAAATTACGGCAGAAGGCAACGCGCAAACCTGCGGACTAGAATCCTGCGTGTGGTTCTGCTCGTGGCAACTGTCGTCGCACTCGCGGTAGTCTTGCTTGCTTTCTTCCGTTCGGGCGGCGCGGAGGACCGGCCGGTATTCGAAGCCAACGGCATCAAGCAGGTCTCGGCTGTAAAAGACGCAAATCTCGCCACGTACGACGGCACGGGTTGGGAGTCGCAGTTTTGGGATGGCGTCAATCTGGGCGCGACTTTGCCGGGTCACTCTCCGGGCGAGCTCGCGCCGGTCAAAGAAGATTACCTGCGATGGTTTGGTCAGATGAAGGAAATGGACGTAGAGACCGTACGGGTTTATACGATCCTCAATCCTGAGTTCTACGAAAGCTTCGAAGAATTCAACTCGAAGCAAGAAGAACCACTCTGGCTCATACAGGGCATCTGGTCGCCGGAGGAAGAGCTTATCGGGGAGGATGACAAGGGCCGCGACGCCTACTCCCCGGAGATAACGGACACTTTCGAAGCAGAGATCTCCGACGCCGTGGCCGCCGTGCACGGTGACGCGGACCTGCCCGAGCGTGTCGGACACGCAAGCGGACGCTACCGGGCGGACGTCTCCGAGTACATGCTTGGCTGGATGCTGGGCACAGAGTGGTATCCCTATGCTGTAAAGCGAACCGACGATGAGAACGTCGGTATGCAGCCGTATTCCGGAAAGTATTTCGAGGCTAAGGGTCAAGC
>JBARZO010000503.1:0-1550 GCA_049650165.1 Rubrobacteraceae bacterium | reverse complement strand
GTCAAGCTGCGTGATATCGAAGGGGAACTCTTTTTGGTCCTCCGGGCTCAGTTGCTCGTAAAGTTCCGCCGTCCGGGCCGTCGAGAAGGTGGCGGTCATGTTGGCGTATGCGCCGTAGATCCGACTGTAGTAGAGGCTCATGCGGGCTCGCTTCTCGGCGCGGGCGATTCGCTGACGGGCATCTGAAGCCATGTGTCCGTCAGGCATCCGGGCCGCGAGTACACCCGCGACTTTCAGACCTACTAGCTCTAGCTTGAGGCCGTTCTCGACCCTACGACGCCCAGGGAAGCTCCATTCCGGCAGCGGCGCGGGACGACCGCCGGAGTCGCGCAACGGGTTCTTCTGGAAATATTCACGAACGATGTCGTAGAAGCCCCGGTAACGCAGGGTGTTGCGCTCGCCGGAGGCCACCTGAAAGACTTCGGGTTGCTCCGGGCGTCGGATGCCGGAGGCCAGGATGGCGTTTACGACGTGGTCTACGGGGACGAGGTCCACGTAGCTATTCGGGTCCCCGGGGAACTCGCGCAGGATGCCCTTGGCGAACGCCATAATTATCGGGTCCGCCATGCGGGTACCCTGGATCCAACCGGGGTAAGGCTCCTTCTGACTGCTCTCTATAATCGCCGGCCGCAGAATTACGAGCGGCGCATCCCCTCGCTCCAACACGACCATCCGCTCCGCCAATGACTTGGTGAACGTGTAGACGTCGTTCCACCCGAGCTCCTGCGCCCGCTCCGTCCCGAGCTCGACCAGCCGCTCGCGCACCCAGGCCCGCCGCAACTGATCCACCCTCGCGGCAACCTCTTCTTCCTCCCCAACCATCCCCAACTCTCGCCGCGCTTCCGGCTCGAAACGCCGCAGGTGGCTCTTCTCTTTGGACTCCCGCTCCACCTCTTCGGCGACCGCTTCGAGGCTCGCAACTTCTTCACGAGCATCCAGCCTCGTCCCGTTTGGCGTCAGATCTCCCGGCGGCGTCTCCGGGGCGAGTACGTCGCTGTTTCCCGCCACGTAGGAAGTCGAGATGTGCATAAACAGCGGGTTTCTCTCCCAATTGCGGGCGAGTTCCAAAAGCCCCAGCGTACCCCGGACGTTCGACTCGACTGCGGCGTTCAGCGGCGCGTCGAACACCACGGAAGCCGCCGAGTGGATCACGATATCCACCTCGCTCGAAAGCTCCGCGAGGTCCTCCTCCCCGAGCCCGAGCACCGGGGCGTGTACGTCGCCTTCGAGGATGCGAACCTTCCCGCCCACATAATCCTCGAACTCGTCGCCCTTTGCCTCACGAAGCTTCCTAAAGGCGGCGGACTGTAAGACGTCCTTCTCGAAACGGTTGGCGGCGGACTTGTCGCGCGAAGGACGGATCACGAGATACAGACACCCGAGGCCCGGCAGGCTACGAAGGATCTTCTCCACGAGCGCCATTCCCAGGAAGCCGGTCCCCCCAGTAAGCAACACATTCTTTCCACGATATGCCTCGGGGAGGCTGCTATCCACGTTTTTCCACCTTCTGTCCAACCTTTCTCTCCGTACCGTTCCAGAGCGCCCGGACG
>JBARZO010000502.1:0-4672 GCA_049650165.1 Rubrobacteraceae bacterium | reverse complement strand
ACATAGACCCTGAAGCCGATCTGGAAGTCCTTGCAGAGGGCTTGCCCGCTTCACCCGGCGCTGCTACGGGAAGCATTGTCTTCACCGCCGAAGAGGCCGAGGAGCGCGGCGGAGCCGGAGAAGCAGTAATCCTGGTGCGCAAGGAAACCACCCCCGATGACGTACACGGCATGGTCCTTGCAAAAGGCACGCTTACGGCACTGGGAGGCATGACGAGCCACGCGGCGGTGGTCGCCCGTGGCATGGGAATCCCGGCCGTAACCGGCTGCAAAGCGCTCAAGATAGACCCCACCGCCGGAGAGCTCAGCATCAACGGCAAGACCTTCAGTGGTGACGACAAAATCACCATCGAGGGTTCGACTGGACGTGTAGTTGAAGGCGACGTTCCGTTGGTAGATGCCGAGATGAGCGACGACTTCGAACAGGTTCTCGCCTGGGCGGATGAGTTCCGAACCCTGGGCGTCCGGGCGAACGCCGATACTCCGAAAGACTCGGAGAAGGCGCGGGAACTCGGCGCCGAAGGAATCGGGCTGTGCAGAACGGAGCACATGTTCATGGAAGAGGGGCGGTTGGAGATCGTGCGGGAGATGATCCTCTCGGATACGGACGAGGCCACCCAGCACGCGCTCGACAGCCTCGCCCCACTCCAACGGGGGGACTTCGAAGGCATCCTCAAGGCGATGAGCGGCCTGCCGGTCACCATCCGCCTGCTAGACCCGCCGCTGCACGAGTTCCTACCGGACTCCCAAGAGCTGTACGCACGGCTCGCCGAAATTAGAAACGAAGATTCCGAAGAAAAAACAGAGATAAAGCGTCAACTGCGGGTTGTGGAGAGTCTGGAAGAGGCCAACCCGATGCTCGGTTTGCGGGGTTGCCGGCTGGGCATCATGCGCCCCGGACTCTACCGGATGCAGGCGAAAGCGATTGCTGAGGCTGCGAAATCCGTAAAAGAAGAAGGCTACGATCCCCACGTGGAGATTATGGTTCCCCTCGTAGGTTTTCGGCCGGAGTTGGCGGCGATTCGAGGTGAGATCGAAGACGTAGTAGGTCAGGTCTTGGGACCCGACACCCCGCTAAAGGTCGGTACCATGATAGAGCTTCCCCGGGCTTGCGCGGTGGCGGATAAGATCGCCACGGAAGCGGACTTCTTCTCATTCGGCACCAACGATCTCACCCAGACCACCTGCGGCCTCTCCCGCGACGACGCCGAAGGCGCCTTCCTCGCCCGGTACCTCGAAGGAGGCATTCTCTCTAAAAACCCCTTCGAGACCATAGACGTAGACGGCGTCGGCCAGCTCGTCTCTATGGCCTGCGAAAGAGGACGCAGGGAAAACCCCAGTCTCAAGTTGGGCATTTGCGGGGAGCATGGCGGCGACCCAGAGAGCATAAAGTTCTTCCACGAGGTGGGCCTGGACTACGTCTCCTGTTCGCCGTACCGGGTCCCGGTAGCCCGGTTAGCCGCGGCCCAAACGGCCTTGAGCAGTGAAGACGCAGTGGCGCGGGCGGGCGCGGGCTGACAAACTATAGAAGCCAACGTTTGCGCAAGTGAATCTAAAAGGAAGGGGAGCAGATGGAATCTTCTACGGAAGGGTTTCGGGGAGCTATCTTCGACGTGGACGGGGTGCTGGTCGACTCGCCCCACGAAGAGGCCTGGCGTGAAGGACTGAAAGAGCTCATGGAGAATGACTGGGCCGACATCCGGGATCAGACCTCTTGGTCGCCGGAGGCGTTCACCCCGGAGGTCTACCAGACCGTCATGAGCGGTAAACCGCGCTACGCTGGGGCGCAAGACGCGCTGGAGTACTTCGACGTGCCCGACGCCGAGGAGCGGGCCCAGAAGTACGGCGACAGCAAGCAGAAGACGATAGAAGAGTTGATAGATGCTGGTAAGTTCCATGCTTACCCCGACGCCCTGCGCTTTATTCTGGCCGTCAAGAATTCAGGGATGAAGGTAGCGGCGGCTTCCTCGTCGAAGAACGCGAACGCTTTTATGGAGCAGGTGCGTCTCGATGAATTCGTAGAGGAAGAAGGGCTCGAATACGACTTTGTGGAATCTGGCTACACCCTTCTGGACATCCTGGATGCCAACGTAAGCGGGAGAGACTTCGAGCAAGGCAAGCCGCATCCCATGATCTTCACTACTGCGGCGGAGGAGCTTGGAACATCGACGGATGAGAGCTTTGTCATAGAAGACGCGGCGAACGGCGTCGAGGCCGCCAAGGCAGGTGAGATGGCGGGCCTCGGTCTGGCGCGGGCGGACGATGAAGAAGCGCTGGCCGAGGCGGGTGCGGACATAGTAGTGACCAGCCTCGACGACGTGGACCTCGGTGCTCTGAAAAAGGGACGCCTAGAGAACGCTGACGCCCGCTAGTGATAACCGCAGTGATCTTCGACCTGGACGGTACCTTGCTGGAGACGGAGGAACTCAAAGCCCTCTCCTACGCCCGCGCCGCCATTGAACTTCGGCCCGACGACGTGAGTGAAGAGGAGGTGCTGGAGGCCTACGGGGACCTGGTCGGACTTTCTCGTGAGGAGGTTGCGGCGTCGCTCGTTGAGCGATTCGGGTTGGAGGCGGCGGCGAGGAGACGCATGGAGGAGTTCGAGGTGGAGGAACCCTGGGAGGCTTTAGTCGGGGTCCGGCTGCAGGTCTACGAAGACCTGTTGTCCGACCCGGATCTACTCCTCAAGCAGCGCTACCCGCACAACATCGAGCTTCTCCACACACTTCGCGAGGAGGGCTACCGGGTGGCGCTGGCGACCATGTCCCATCGCTACCAGGTGACTCAGGTGTTGGACGTACTGGAACTCTCGGACGCGTTCGAGTTGGTGGCTACCAGGGATGATGTTCAACGGGGCAAGCCCAACCCGGAGATAGACCTCTTGATCTCCGATGAACTCGGCGTCCCGCCTCAGGACTTTCTCGTAATAGAAGACTCGCCCGCCGGGGTAGGGGCGGCGCTGGCGGCGGAAATGGCGGTCGTTGCCGTTCCCACCGAGCTGACGAGATCCAAGTTCCGCGATTCGGAGGTTCTGGACCCCCGTTGGATCTTTGACGACCTCGAAGATTTGACCGGCGTGGTCCGCCGGCGGATGGAAGTCGCGGAAAAAGTGAGTGGGTAGTGGGTGGCGAGCGCTCTGAGCCGCTTAGACCTCGGGAAGGAAGAAGATGCGCATAGTTCAGATGTCGGACATTCACACGGGGACGCCGCTTTTCAGGCCGGATCTCCTGGAAGCGGCTATCGAGGAGACTAACGCCTACGAACCGGACTTCGTGGCCGTGGCCGGAGACCTCACGACCGCGGGTTACAGGTGGGAATTCGAGGAGGCCAAGAGCTACCTGGACCAGATCGAGTGTGAGAACGTGGTCGTGATCATGGGCAACCACGACGCCAAAAACGTCGGCTACCAGCACTTCGAAGACCTCTTCGGACAGCGGACGCGGTCGATGACGTTCCAGGTTCCCGAGGGAGAGGTCAAGCTGGTGGCGCTCGACTCTAGCAAGCCGGACCTCGCCGAGGGGGAAGTCGGACGTGAGAACTACGCCTGGATCGACGACGAGTTACGCGACTGGGATAAGGGACCCAAGATCGTCATGGTCCACCATCACCTTTTAGCCGTGCCTGGCACCGGGCGCGATCGTAACAACCTCCGTGACTCCGGGGACATGATGGCCGTATTGCGGGATCTGAAGGTGGACATGGTTCTCTCCGGGCACAAGCACGTCCCGTATGTATGGAGCATCTCCGGGGTTAGGGTGGTCCATTCCGGGACCGTCTCCAGCATGAGGGTGCGCGGTAGTATAGCCCCATCCTACAACGTCATCGAGTTCGACCCGGAGGAGGTACTGGTCAACCTCCGGCATCCGGGGGAGGGGGAGCAGCCGTTCGCCCGGTTCTCCAGCCAGGCGGTTACGACCAGTGAGATCTTCCCGGATCTCGAATACTTTGTCCGCTACGACGAGTTGTCGGTCTGAGAGGAGAAGAAATGGCCCAGAGCATCAGAGATCTACCAGACGCGCTCGACAGGGAGGGTGATCTGGAAAAGCAACTATCCGGCAAGCAACCGGCGGTGTTCCTCGACTACGACGGCACTCTCACATCTATAGTAGATAGGCCGGAGGACGCCGTCATCTCCGAGAGCATGCGGGATGCAGTTAGCGGACTGGCTGAGCGGTGTACGGTGTGTGTCGTTAGCGGGCGGGATCGTCCCGTGGTTCAGGAGCTTATGGGACTGAACAACCTCGTCGTCGCCGGAAGCCACGGCTTCGACATCTGGAGCCCGGAGGAAGGTACGATCGAGCACGACGCCGGCGGCGGTTATGAAGAGCTGCTCGACGAGACGAAGGCGCGGCTCAAGGAAGAGGTCGGTTCCATAGAAGGCGCTTCGATCGAGCCCAAAAAAGCCTCCGTGGCAGTCCACTACCGGCTCGTTTCAGAAGACGAACGGCAAAAGGTAAAGCAAAGCGTAGATCAAATCCTCTCCGACCACCCGGAAGACTTGAAGATGACGCCGGGCAAGATGGTCTACGAGATACAACCCAAGCTCGACTGGGACAAAGGAAAAGCGGTGCTGTATTTGCTCGAGACGCTTGAGTTGGACCGGGACGACATAGTACCGATGTACCTGGGGGACGATCATACCGATGAGCACGCGTTCGAGGCGCTCGAAGACC
>JBARZO010000501.1:0-4144 GCA_049650165.1 Rubrobacteraceae bacterium | reverse complement strand
AGGCGTGCGAGTCGGCAACATCCAAGTCTCGCCCGTCCACGCGAACTACCTCGTCAACCTCGGCGGCGGAACCGCCGAAGACGCGCTTCAACTGATCCGGCAAGTCCGCGAAACCGTGCGGGAGAGGTTGGGGGTAGATTTGGAGTCGGAAGTGCGGGTGATCGGGGAGCCCAAAGGAAGAACTACTGACTAGCTTTCACCCGACTGTCGAGTGTTGGGGAGCGGTTTTCTGTCGGAACAGGTTTGGGATGTCCGCCAAGTCTGTGTGGAGGTCGCAGATGTCCAACAAAGCCTGAGAGGTGCATTGTCCGGCGCTGACCGCTTCGACCCGGATGCCTTTTTCGCTCTGTAGGTACTCGATGGCCTCGACGTAGTCCCCGTCGCCGGAGACCAGGACGTAGGTGTCGGCGTGGTCGGCGAGTCGCATCATGTCTACGATGATGCCGATGTCCCAGTCGCCTTTATGCGAGATGGACTTCTCACCTTCGGGGCTAAATGTTTCGTGTACTATGAGGGGCTTGGAGCGCACCTTGTAGCCGAACTTGTTCAAGTTGTAGACAAAGGGCCGGGCCCCGGAAGACTCGTCCGGCTCCTGCTTCTCGACGATGTAGAAGGTCGCCCGCAACAGCCTCCGACCGTCGACGGCCTCGGAGAGCAACTGTCCGTAGTCCAGAACGCCTTTGTGATAATTCTTTATGGAGTGGTACAGGTTCGCCCCGTCGACGAAGACTGCCACCCGCTCACTCTTTTCCTGTGACGCCATAATTGTCAATCTTAGCAGAAGAAGCGCGCAAACCTCACAAAATTGCGGTTTACCTTACGGCGTAATTGAGTTAGTATCCCAAAGCTGCTGAAGTCCTAAGATCTAGAGAAGGGTACGAACAATGGACTTTGAGGTGAGCCTTGTCGAGCACGTCGACTCATACTCTGTCATAGCGGTTCGGGGAGAAGTGGACCTTCACACCGCCCCGAAAGTCCAGTACGCCATAGGTCGCGGCACTAACGGCGTCGGGGCCGTGGTGGTGGATATGGGTGGTATCACTTTTATGGACTCGACCGCCCTCTCTATGTTCATGCGGGCGAAGGACTTTCTAAAAGAACAAGACATTTCTTTGAGGCTCGCCGGGCCCTCTGATGCTGTAGACCGAATCTTCAACGTAACGGGTTGCGGAGAATACTTCGACATTTACCCCTCCCGTATGGCCGCCGTCTCCAGCTAGTCAACCGTGCAGGTACTAGAATCTGACCACTATGATGACGGATATAAAAAGCGTGAAAGTTCCGCCGCCGCTCGAACGTCTTGGGGAGGCTTTTCGGGAGGCGGGCGATGAACTGTATCTGATCGGTGGTTACGTGCGGGACGCGCTGCTCGGTGGGGGACACCCGGACCTGGACGCGACCACCGGCGCCGACCCGAAGGAGATAAAGAGACTCCTGCGGCCTGTAGCGGATCACATCTGGTCCGTGGGCGAGAGGTTCGGGACCATCGGCGCCCGCATAGACGGCTACGACGTCGAGGTTACGACCTACCGGAATGACCTGTACACGGAGGGTAGCCGCCACCCGGAGGTGACCTTCGGCGAAAGCCTAGAAGAGGACCTGGCGCGACGGGACTTCACGATCAACGCTATCGCGGCAGATGCCGTAACGGGTGAAATTTCGGACCCCTTCGACGGCAGGCAAGACCTCGAACGAGGCGTTATCCGGCCCGTGGGCGAGCCGCTGGACCGGATGCGCGACGATCCCTTGCGGATGCTGCGGGCGGTGCGCTTTGAGGCCGTGCTCTCGGGTCCGGACAAGCCGTTCGCCATGACGCCGGACCTCGAAGAGGCTATTCAAGAGAACGCCGGTTGGTTGGAGAGTATCAGCGTCGAGCGTATCCGGGAGGAGTTCGAGAAGATCCTGGTCTCGAAGAATGTCGCCGCTGGCTTGCGGACCCTGGTGCGGCTCGGGCTCATGCAATATATCGTGCCGGAGTTTATGGAGACGCTCTCTGTGGAACAGGAGGCTGAATTCCACCACAAAGACGTTTTCGAGCACACCCTGATCGTGGTCTCAAACGTCGAGCCGGACCCAATCCTACGCAAGGCCGCCTTCTTCCACGACATCGGCAAGCCGCGCACGCTGGTCTACGAGCACCGTTGCACGTTTTGCGGCGCGAAGTCTATCCAGAAGACAACGGGCGAGGGAGAGTGTGAGCAGTGCGGAGGCCGCACGGTGCCGAAGAAGATCCACTTCTACGGCCACGAGAACGTCGGGGCCGCCATCGCCCGGCTCGCCATGAAGCGGCTCGCTTACCCGAAAGACGATATAGACGCCGTCGCGCACCTCGTCGTACACCACATGCGCCCGATGAGCTACGCGGTAGGCCGCGACCCGTGGAGCGATTCAGCGGTGCGACGGTTCGTGCGGGATACACACCTCGTCCGTGGCGACCGGGTATTGACGAACGTCGATACGCTACTCAAGCTCGCGCGGGCTGACATAACCGGTAGCGCGCCGCGCCGGAGGCGCATCGCCGAAGAATCCTGGCGCAGCCTCAAAGGCCGGGTGGACGAGGTCCGGGCTGAGGACCAGATCGAGAAGCTCGAAAGCCCCCTGAACGGCAACGACTTGATGGAGCTGTTCGGACGGGGACCGGGACGTTGGATCAAACCTATAAAAGACTACCTGGAAGGCGAGACTATAGAAGGCCGCCTCGCCCAAGACGACACTGAAAAAGCTCGCACGCTCGCCGAAGCCTACGCCCGCGAACATAACCTCTTCGAGGAGGGATAGATCATGGATAATTTCGACCCTCTCGTGCAAACCGATTGGCTCCGGGAACACCTGGAAGACGAGAACGTTCGAGTCGTAGACATCCGGGGCTACGTGAAAAAGAAAGACCTCGGTAACGGGCGTCAGAAGGCCGAATATCTACCGGCCCGCGAAGAATACGACGAGGCCCACATACCCGGCGCGGTCTTCGTGGATTGGACCCGCGACATCGTAGACCCCGAAGATCCCGTGCCGGCCCAGGTCGCGCCGCCGGACCGCTTCGCCGCGCTGATGGAATCTCTGGGAATTGGCGACGATACGCACATCGTCGCCTACGACCACACCGGCGGCCAGTTCGCCACCCGCCTGTGGTGGGCACTCACATACTACGGCCACGAAAAGGTATCCGTTCTCGACGGCGGCTGGAAGAAGTGGACTGCTGAAGGTCTGCCTATCACCGACGAAGTCCCCCGACCGGAACCCACCACGTTCACCCCGAGACCCCAACCAGGATGGCGCAAAGACGCCGAAGATGTTTTCGCCGCCAGCCGGAAAGGTGAAACTATCATCCTCGACGCCAGAGACCGGGGGCAGTACACGGGTGAGGTAGTACGCGAGGAAGGGCGTGGCGGCCACGTTCCCGGAGCGGAACATCTTCACGCCGACAGCCTCTTCGATCCCGAGAGCGGGACGTTTCTCCCCGAAGAAGAGTTGGCGCAGAGGCTGAGAGAAGCCGGCGTACCGGAGAATCGTGAGGAACCTGTGGTCGCCTACTGCAACGGAGGTGTAGCGGCGACGGTCCCGCTCTTTGCTTTGTATCGCCTTGGGTATCGCAATATCTCCAACTACGATGGTTCCTGGAACGAGTGGGGAGCCCGGCGGGATCTGCCGGTCGAGTAAAACTGTGAAATCCGGTGCTACAATCAGCCGCACTGTATGAAGAAATACGATTCAAAGAAGTCGCGGTCGAGAGGTCTGATCTCCGGTCTCCTGAGTCTGGCTATGGTACTGGCTGGTGTTGGGCTCATAGCGGTGTTCTTTTTCGGACAAAACCTGGAGAACTCGGCTACCAACTCGTCAAACCCGGATGGCTTCAACGTGCCGGAGTTGAGTTCCCAAGATCCCGCAGCCGCCGGAGGACCGGAAGATAAGACCCTCAAGCTAACTATCCCAAAGATGAGCCAGATCGAGGACGACACCATCCCCTACGTGCCGGGAACGGACAACGACGCTCTAGGCTCCCACGCCGCGATCCATCTGGACGGCACCGGCTTCCCCTGGCAAGAAGAAGCCAACGTCTACGTCGCGGGCCATCGCCTCGGCTTCCCCAACAGTGACAGCTTCCTGGCCTTCTTCGACCTCAACAAGCTCCAGAACGGCGACAAAG
>JBARZO010000500.1:0-10055 GCA_049650165.1 Rubrobacteraceae bacterium | reverse complement strand
GGCACCTCGAAGCGCTGGGCGACGTTTACCTGAAAGACGTCCCCGGCCCGGATGTACTCCTTGATCCTCCTGACGGCCCGCTCGTACCCGCCGCTCCCCATGCTCGACCGGACCTCTGAAACCTGGTCTGGACGTCCACCGGGGAGTGGCGACGCGTCTTCGAGCGTTCGGAGTATCGGCCCCGGGTCCTCCCCAGTCGGCACCGAGACCCACGCCTCGTCTTTCTGGATACCCACGGTGTAGCGGGGGAGGATGAACTGCGCCAGGGGCAGCGACAGATCATCTTCGGCGAGTGCCGGTAGACGCTCCAGATGCCGCACCGCATCGTATGAGAGATATCCGAAGAATCCCGCGCCGCCCTCCAGCGGATGTGTGTCGCCGGAGAACCACTTCAGAGAATCCCGTAGCGCCTCGAACGGAGAAGAATCGTCTTCCACTACCAGGTGTCGTTCGGGTTCGAAGGCGAGCACCGAAGCGCCCCACCCGGCTCCCTCCAGCAGAACGAATGGGTCCGTTCCGGGCACGAGCCCCAGCGTCGGTATGAGGGCCGCCAGGTCGAGCGGTTTGTCGGTTGGGAAGCGGTGGATCTCCCGATTCCCCGAAACATCCATTCTCCGGCCCTGCGCCGCACTGTCCAGAGCCCTTTCCACAGCGCAATACTACCGCCTCGCTCAAAGCTCGTCACTCTATTCCGGCGGTTACAATTGATGACCCATGAGAGAGACTTCGTCAAACAACCCACGGGACGCGCGGGACATCCTGGAGCGTCGGGCGCGGGAGGCGGGCTTCGACCTCGTTGGCATCACGAGTGCGGAGCCGCTGCAGAAAGGTGGCGAACGACTGCGAGAGTGGCAGGAGGCCGGGATGGCCGCCGACATGGGCTACATGCACCGCCCGGTAGAGCTTCTCTCGAACCCTAAGAAGTTGCAGAAGAGCGCCCGGAGCGTTGTCTCTTTGGGCGTTTCGTACTATCCCGGTGAGCACCCCGAGAACGTGGATGGCGGTGGACGGGTCGCGCGGTATGCGTGGGGGCGGGATTATCACGTGGTTATCAAGGAGCGACTGTATAGTTTGCGGGAAGGATTAGAAGAAGAGTTGGGGACGAAGATCAAAGCCCGGGCTTTTACAGACGCGGTTCCGCTCTTGGAGCGTTCGGCGGCCCAGCATGCGGGGCTCGGCTTTTTCGGGCGGAACTCGTGTGTCATCAACGGTGAGATAGGGTCTTACTTCTTTATTGCGGACCTGATCGTGGACCTGGAGCTGGAGCCCGATCCACCCGGCTCCGGAACGTGTGGGAAGTGCACCCGCTGCATGGACCGTTGTCCGACCGGTGCGATCAAAGCTCCCGGCGTAGTGGACGCCCGGCTGTGTATCTCCTACCTGACCATCGAAAACCAGGGTGAAATCCCGCGCGAACTACGCCCGCTAGTCGGGGACTGGGCCTTCGGTTGCGATATCTGCCAGGAAGTTTGTCCGTACAACAAGACCAAAGCCACCAGCAGCCACTGGCCGGAGTTCAGCGCCGAAGCGGGAGCCGGACCTTACCTAGGAATTGCCGAGGTACTTAAGATACGTACCGGCGAGGAGTTCGAGAAGCACTTCGCCAGCACGCCGCTCACCCGTCCGGGCCGGGCCGGGCTCTTGCGAAACTGCTGCGTGGCCGCCGGAAACCTGGGGCTCGACGAAGCAGTCCCGGCGCTCGCGAGTTGTTTGAGAGAAGACCCGTCACCGCTCGTTCGGGGGCATGCGGCGTGGGCGCTGGGTGAGATCGGGGGTGCGCAAGCTCGTACGACTCTGGAAGAAACTGTGGAGAACGAAGAAGATGCCTGGTGCAAGGAAGAGATAGCGTTAGCGTCAAAAAAAGCGGACCGTAGCGCTTCGGTAGGTTAGAATAGGACGACTATGGCGGATCAGGTCAACTATTATGAGGTGCTCGGCGTCTCCCGAAACTCCTCCCAGAGTGAGATCAAGAATGCTTATCGTCAGCTTGCCAAAGAGCGTCACCCGGACCGACCGGATGGTAACGCCCGGGAATTCGCCCTGCTACAAGAGGCGCACACCGTCCTGGCGGACCCGAATCGTCGCCGGCAGCACGACGAAGCGCTGGACCTCGCCCACGCCGCCGACCAACTCGCGGGCCTGGAGCTAGACTTCGACTCGGCAGATGACGAACTATCCTCCCGCCGCCAACGCCAGTCGCAGAGCGGGCCGGGACTCGGCGAGCGACTGCGGGGCCGCTTCGGACGCAAACAGCAGCCCGACGGTGGAAACAACGGCAGGAGCCAGAGTCGAGGACGCACGCAAGGCCGTTACCGCGTCGAGAGCGAAGCCCGCTGGTACGAGCCGCAAGACTTCGATCCCGAACCCATAACCTGGAAGACCGGGGCAATCTCTTTCTTCGGCGCGCTCGTGGCTTTTGTGGCTATGGGTCAACTCGGTCTGTGGGCCGCCAATCCGGAATCCGCTGGCTTTATGGCCTGGGCCGAGCTTCTCTTGCCGCTTATGCCCATCCTCTACACTGCGGCTGGAATAGTTATAGCGTACTTCGCCTTCCGGGCCGCAGGCTACGCTGCAATGGCGCTGGTTTTCGTGGCCGCACTCATCGTCGGAGGCCAGGGGGGGCCCGAAGGGCTGCTGCAATACATCACCCTCGGCATCATCGCGCTGCTCGTAGTGATCTGGCTCGGCAACCGCCGCGACCAGAACGCCCGCCGCTGACAAATATTTATTTCATACCTGGATCGAGGAACCGCATGACTTCTACCGTTGAGATCGAGAACTTCCTACGCCGTTTCGAAGAGCGCGTCGCCCCGGTCGAGAAAGCCGTCAGCGAAGCCTGGTGGAACCTGGCGACCGCCGGTACAGAGGAAGCCCAGCAGGAACTGGTTCGCGCCGGAAATGAATACAACCACCTCTTCTCGGATAAATCCGAGTACGAGAAAGTACAGGGTTGGTACGAGGACCGGGATTCCATCGAAAATCTCCTGCTCCGGCGTCAGGTCGAGGTACTCTACCGCACCTACGCCGGCAACCAGGGAGACCCGGAGGTCCTGGAGCGCATAGAGAACCTCGAAGCGCAGGCCAACGCCACCTACAGCAACCATCGCGCACGGGTCGCCGGCAAAGAAGTTGGAGAGAACGAAGTCCGGGACATACTCCGCACTTCCGAAGACGTTGCGCTGCGCCAAGAAGCCTGGGAAGTCTCGAAGACCGTCGGGGGCGAGGTAGAAGAAACGGTGCGAGAGCTAGCCCGACTCCGCAACCGGTTGGCCCGCGACGCCGGGTACGAGAACCACTATTATCGGTCCCTCGATCTGCAAGAAATAGCCGCCGAAGAGCTCTCCCGCATAATGGACGACCTGGAATCCGCATCCGATGCCCCATTCCGCGAACTAAAAGAGAACCTCGACACCGATCTGAAAGAGAGATTCGACACGGAGACTGTCATGCCATGGCATCTCTCAGATCCTTTCTTTCAAGAGCCGCCGGAGACCGATGACCTGAATGTTGACCGCTACTTCGAAGATAAGGATCTCAAGGAGCTCACCCGCAAGACCTACGACTCTCTTGGCCTCGACGTGCGGGGGATTCTGGCCCGGAGCGACCTCTACGAGCGGGAAGGTAAGAGTCAGCACGCTTTCTGCCTCTCGGTCAGCAGGGAATATCCCTACGACGTGCGGGTGCTCGCCAACCTCCGGCCCGACGCCTACTGGGCGAACACCATGCTCCACGAGTTCGGCCACGCCGTCTACGACAATAACATAAACCCGAAGCTCCCTTACCTGCTGCGCTCTATAGCCCACATCAACACCACTGAGGCCATCGCCCTAATGATGGGCGCCCTCTCCGAAGATCCCGGCTGGCTCTCATACGTAGCCGGAGTGCCCTACGAGGAACTGGAGGAAGACAAACTACGTTCTCGCAACCGGACAGAGAGGCTCGTCTTTATCCGGTGGGCGCTCGTTATGTTCCACTTCGAGCAGGCGCTCTACGCGGACCCGGACCGGGAAGACCTCAACACCGTCTGGTGGGATCTCGTAGAGAAGTTACAGTTCGTGCAACGTCCGACGGAACGTGACGAGCCTGATTGGGCCGCCAAGCTCCACGTAGCCCTTGCGCCAGTCTACTACCACAACTACGTGATCGGCACCCTCATCGCCGCCCAGCTAAGGAACTACCTGGAGAGTTACATAACCCACGGTCCGTTCTACGAAAACGAAGCCGCCGGACGCTACTTACTAGAATCCTTCTTCGGACCCGGCGCCCGCGAGAGCTGGCAAGACACCGTGCTCCGGGCCACCGGGGAGCCGCTGAACGCAGAATACTTCGTTAGATCGCTCCAGTAGCAATACGGTATTCGCAGTAGAGCATTTATCTCACTCGAAAAATGTTGTTGTGGTGCCACTTCAAAGATTCTGGATCGGGCCAGTAGATTTTCTCTGCGGGGCAAACGATGTTGCGTCCTTGGAGATTGGTCAGATAACCGGGCAGGTTATCGAGTGCCGTCAGTTGGGGTGAAGCGGCAACCTCATAGCTCGTAGAGACTCTTAGCAGCCCTTCATCGAAGCTCCAGTGGCAGAGTCGACACAGCGACATACCATTGGCGGGGCGGTCGTCGTAGCTGAGGCTCCAAGGGACTATGTGCGAGGCTTCGACTGCCGTGTGTCCGTCCAGCGTCAACACCCGAATGCCGCACAAGGCGCAGCGGTGTTCGTAGGCTGTCACCACAGCTCGGCGGAAGCCCTGGTTGCGAACTGCGGGTTTATAATTCTCATCTTCGATCAGCGCTTCGGCAACTTTCTCATAGTCTTCCCGCAATAGCTCTTCGCTGTACCGGAATGCTTCACGGTTTACCGTGCTCTGTTCGACCAGCACAGACCTCAATTCAGATGCAAAATAGGTCTCTACGAGGACAGCTCGCAGGGTAGCACGCGATTCGGAAGACTGGAGAAAGCTGTACAGATCCTCGTCTAGGCCGGCGCCGGCTATAGTGTCCTGGAGCTGAAGCAAGGATCTTATCTGAGTAGCGGATGACAGTATCTCTTCTTTGCCCGGCTTCGCCATCAGATGCCAGAAACCATCACTTCGGAGGTGAAAGAAAGGAAGCGCCAGATTGCCTTGCCGGTCGGGCGGCATGACAACAGCCCAATATCGGGCGAACAGGTCACCCAGATCCGGCGTCAGCTCAATCAGGTTGGACTGGATGAGCCCCTGCTCGAACAGATCCAACACCGAGAGCAGCAACAAAGGCTTATGAGGCGCCCGGTTGCGCGTCAGATCTGCCCATCGAGAACGGCTCGTATCCGTTCGCAAGTCGCCAAACAGCCTCGCATATTTTGTTATCCCGCGATCACTCACCGTGTCCGTATATTACCCTTCTTGGCCTGTGTGGCAGCGCCGACTAGGTCTACTTCGACGTCGTGCGTCCTCGTCCAGTAGCCGCCTACGTACCGGGCTTCGCAGAAGAGCTCGTCGGGGAGCAGGCATTCTATGGCTTCCCGGATCAGGGACTCTATAGCCTTGCCACGATAGTCCGGCCATGAGGCTTTAGAGATAGCGCCCTTTAGGGTCCGTAACAGAGTGACGTTCCTTCACGATAGAAAGACGTCGTATCTCCTTCAGCCGCTTCGACTTGGAGGGCTTTCTCGACCCCTATATATCGGTAGTGCCAGGGCTCGTAGATGACGCCGGTGTCGGCTTCTCGATCTTTCCCGTAGGATAGGATGAACCCGTATTGGGCGGCGTGACCTTTCAGCCATACACCCGCCCTTGTCTGTGCGAATTCGGGTACTAGCTCATAGTTCGTGTCGGAGCTGGCAAAGTCTACTGCGGTTCCGAGTTGGTGTTCACTCTGCCCGGGGGGCACGCTCAGTTTGCCGGCGTCCTCTCCATACTCATCTTTGAACCACTCGAATGTTCCGTTCTGCTCCCAGTACGAACGGTACCCGGATGCTACCAGCACTTCCACGCCGTCCTGGGCGGCATCCGAGACCAGGCTTCCAAGTTGCACCGCCGCTTCCTCGCGTAGCATATCTTCAGCACCCCTGGCCGTTATTCCGTAGTAGCTCAAGTAGCCAAGATCCGGGGGCACGTAGCCCGACTTTAGAATATGGTCCGGGCCTACCATCAACAGCAGATCTTCGCAGTCCGCATTCTGCGCGACTTCCTGTAAGGAGTCTTCTAGTTCCGCGCCTCCAACTACATCGTCCGAGTTGGGGGACTCTATCGCTTCGGTACGGGGTTGCGTTACCGTGCCAACCGTGCCGCCGTTCCCACTCTCTACGATATTCAGACCGGAAGCGAGAACTGACAGACAAAGCAGCCCGATAAAAGCAACGGTCCAGGGCAAAACGTGGGTATTCTTCCCCGAGAAGAACTGTGGCCTTCGAAACATGCCATCAAACCTACCGCAGTATGCAAACGGTGTCTAGTCCATACTTCAGTATTGGACGTTAAATACTAGAAGCTGTTACGGGTGCTGAGTTACCCGGTCCCGTACACCGGGATCTCGACTCCTTCGAAAGTCCCGTCACGGGCACTCTCGGCGCCGACTTTGAGCGTGGCGCGACCGCTGAACGGCGGAAGGTCCAACGTGGTCTCGAAGTAGCCCCAGGTAGCCGTCCAGTCGTTGCTCACGACGGTGTCTCGGATCAACTCTTTGCCGGAGGCGTCGGTCAAGACGACCGTGTTCGAAGCTTCCGGATTACGGGAGTATCCACTGAGGGTTAGTGAGCCACCCACCGACGTCCCCCGACGCGGCTCGACGAGGACGGTGTTGCCGCTCTCTTTGGGGAGAGGTAGATCCAGGGTCGCCTCCGAGGGCTTGAAGTCCACTACGAGCCGGGCCGGATCCAACAACTCTATTACTCTATAGGTGAAGGCCGACTCCGCGAAGACATCCACGAACATGCCACCTTCCGGCGCCCGCACGACGTGGAAGTTCTTGAGCAGAGAACCACTGAACGCGCCGCCGGAGACCCTGGTCGTGCTGGCCGAGGGAACCGTGACCCGTAGGACACCGTCTCCGGTCGGACTGCTCAACACCCACTCCGGCACAGACCCGGCGGGCTGTCCCCCAGCCCCAAGGTCTATGACGACCCGCTCGTACCCCTCGTGTACACCATACCTGACACCGAGCAAACCGTCCGCCCCGTAGCCTTCTCCGCCGCGAGCCTGAGGATCGGCGACGAACGGGTCCGGTGACGGTTCTGCTGATGATGCTACCGAACCTTCGCCGGCTGGAGATGCTGATGAAGATTCCCCCCGGGAAACTTCGGCTTGTTCGGTAGTCGAAGAAACCCCGACCGTCGCCTCTTTGCCCGAAAGATCTCCCATGGTGGTCGCAACCACCGCCTGTTCCGTCGACCCTCCGGCCTCTGACTCGGCGGTCGATTCCTGTTCGCTCCTGACAGAGTTTGCGGTAGCGCAGCCGGCGACGAGCGCCGCCGCGAGCAGTGCAATCAGCGGAAAAAGGGCGTGCTGTTTCACGCCCGGAAAGAACTCCCCTCAACCAACATGCCGCGCATTATAGAGGAAAATTCTTGCGTATAGCTTGAAAAAATGTTTCGATCAGATTGCGATACGCGCGGTTTGGGACCCTTTTGTCCGCTAACAGCGGCACATACCAGGTTACGTCGCCAGGTAAGGCGTGGTGCCGTAGTGCTCCAACCCTGCGCCCTGGTTCACCGGGCTCGTGCCGAGCTCCATCTGCATCCGGTCCTTCCGTCCCACGAAGCCATACTCTTCGAAGAGGTGATGGGCAGCCGTGTCGTCCGGTGTGGTGACGGTGACCTCGACGGGTGTGGCGCAGCTTTCGAGGGCACGATTGAGCAACAGCCGGGCCACGTCGAGGTTCTCGGCCAAAAAGGGCCCAATGCTCACGGCGCGGGGCGTGGAGCTCCGGATGAGATAGCCTTTTATCCGTCCGCTAGAGTCTCGTGCTACGAGGCCTCGCCCGGAATGCAGCCTCAAAGTAGCCAGGATCAGGGCCGAGCGTTCCGCCCTGCTGGACCAGAGATCCAACCCGTAAACTTCGGGCAAATCTCCCGTAGTTAAGGTCTCGACTATGTAGCCCCCGTTATACACGGGTGTCTTCTCGACTATCTCATCCAACCGGTACACGGTGCGAGGGATCGTGGGCTCGAAGCCCGCCGAACGGTAGATCTTCTCCGCCTGCAGCGTGGAGTAGAGCCGGACCACACCCACCCCCCGGGAACGAAGGTAGGCGACGGCCCAGGAGGTCAGCCTGGCACCGAGCCCGAAACCCCGGTAGCCGTCGTGAACGGCGAGATGACACAATATCCCCACGCTACCAAGCGGAACAGCTCCGACCATGCCGACCAGCGCTCCGTCCCGGGCCTCGGCCACCGTCCACCGGGCGTCGCGCATGCCGCGCAAGAGGTCGAAAGCCCGGGGGTCCGCCGACCAATTTACGACGGACCGCAACGCCTGTATGCGGTTCAAGTCCGCGCCGTTCATAGGCCGAACTCGAAGCCCCGACTCTACATCTAAAGCAGCGCCGACCGTAGCGCTTGGCCTACCCCCTGAGGCAGTTTCTTCCAGTGCGGTATCTTTTTCTGTCGTGAAGGCCAACAAAATTCCCTCGATTCGAAACCTGTTCTTCGGATAGAGACCCTTTTGAGCCCCGGGCGCGTCCTTAACGGGACGGTCGGGGCCGTGACGGTCGAGGGAGCCGTCCCGGGAAGGTGCTTGTTTCGAACTCTATGAAATACAGATCCACGCCCGCAATATTAACAGGTGGACCGCAGCTTGCATACTCCCCGAAAAGACCCTTTGCAACCTCTACAGAACGCTCGCTACCCACGGTGCCGTGCCACCGAACTGCTGTAACCTACCTTGCTTGCTGAGTTGTCGTCGGCTAAGAGCACCTTTATTGCAAGAACGCACTATTTTGTTACAATGCGCGCACCATCGATCAATCTAACTGCAAAAGGAGCAGCAAGGTGAGAACTACTCTACAACCGGGCCTGACCAACAGGCTTACCAAGTATCTCCGGGTCACCCAGCAGCTTATAGAGGAAGGCCGGGACGCGGTCTCGAGCAAGGAGCTGGGGGACTTTACCGGCATTAACCCCGTGCAGGTGCGACGCGACCTGAACGCCATCGGATTTTCAGGCACGCGGGGGGTCGGATACCAGGCCTACGATCTCGTGGAGGCCGTGCGGAACATTCTGGGTCTCCGGCAGACCTACAATATAGCCCTGGTGGGCGCTGGCAACCTGGGCAGCGCCATCGCTAGCAGCACGATACTTCCCAAGCGTGGGTTCGTGATCCACGACGTCTTCGACAACGACCCGGATAAGGCCGGTCGCACCGTCGGAAACGTCGTCGTCAAACACATCGAAGAGCTAAAGAAGAGCGTCGCGGCCGCCGACGAGATCATCGGCATCGTCGCCACGCCTTCAGCCGCCGCCCAAGACGTCGCCGACCAGATGGTGGACGCCGGTATACGGGTCATACTCAACTACACTGATGTCCTGCTCCACGTCCCCTCCGATGTCGATGTCCACCGGATAGACCCCACCGCCCAACTCATGCACACCCTCTACTACCTCACCCAGGTAGGAGAAGCGTCCTAGATAGCTAGTCAGCCCTTCAGTTCTGCGGTTTCCGGCTCTCCGGAAGCCGCTTTCTCTTTTGCCAGGATTCTTATAGCAACGAACTGGAACGAACTAAGATAGCCAGATTGATCACGGCGCGTAGCTGAAATACTGAGGGCCGCAAGAGGCGGCTTGCCGACTAGTTGGTAGTAACTTTGAGAGAAAGAAGAAGAGCCTGGAACACCAAGGGGTGATAGGTGGGGAAAGGGAAAGGAGGAGTGGCGCCCCAGGCTCTTAAATTGTGTCGATTTGGTTTCGCACCAACCGACTGCAAAGATGTTACCCCGCTCGCCACACTTTGTAAAGGCTTTGGCACTCGAAATCTAGAAACTTTCTGCAAGTATCTGCAGATTACACATATTTGTGTAACTATGCACACATAAATTTGTGTATCCGCAAATTGCCGGATCTTCTTCTGTCTGGTCGGATCACATC
>JBARZO010000499.1:0-12269 GCA_049650165.1 Rubrobacteraceae bacterium | reverse complement strand
CAGTAGACATCCACCTCCAGACGATACGCTGTGCTTCGGAACTGCAAGCACGCGAAAGAGGCTTCACCCATGGATAACGGAAACTCACAGCCCGTACACGTCGTACTCGGCGCGACCGGCGGTATCGGCTCAGCACTCTGCAAACGGCTCTCCGAAAAGGGAGCCAACATAATCGCCGGTGGCCGCGACCAGGACAAGCTGGACAAGCTCGCGGACGAAACCGGCGCACACCCGGTCTCCCTGGACGCCACAAAAACGGACGAGGTAAACAGCCTCTTCGCAAAGGCCGTCGAAGAATACGAGAGAATAGACGGGGCGGCCAATTGCGTCGGCTCTTTCATGCTCAAGCCGGCCCACCGGACCACCGACGAGGAGTTGTCGGAGACCCTTACCCTGAACCTGAACACCGCTTTCGGGACCATCAAAGCCGCCGCGGAACATATGCCCGGAGGCGGTTCCGTAGTGCTGCTCTCTTCGGTTGCAGCCAGGGTCGGGCTCGCAAACCACGAGGCGGTAGCCGCCGCGAAGGCCGCCGTGACGGGACTCGGGCTTTCGGCCGCGGCGACTTACCTGCCCCGGGGGCTGCGGGTCAACATGGTCGCCCCGGGCCTCGTTCAGACGCCGATGACGGAGAAGATCACCAGGAGCGACGCCTCCCGGCAGGCCTCGGAAGACTTACACCCGATGGGCCGTCTCGGGGAACCGGAGGACATTGCGTCCATGATCGAATGGCTCCTAGATCCGGCCAATAACTGGGTCACCGGCCAAGTCTTCAGCGTCGACGGCGGCCTCTCATCCCTACACCCCATGCCCCGCCGCCAGAAAGCCGGAGGATAACGGTGCCGGACACACCCAAACCAAACTCTTGCATAATCGTGGGCGCCGGCATTTCGGGCCTGCTCGCCGCCCACGAACTGCAAAACGCCGGTTGGGAAGCAACAGTGCTCGACAAAGGCCGCAGCGTCGGAGGCCGCATGGCAACGCGCCGCGTATCCGACGGAATCTTCGACCATGGCTCCCAGTTCTTCACCGTCCGGGACGAACGCTTCGAAAAACTGGTAAACGGCTGGATGGACGCCGGTGTGGCCGAAGTCTGGGCCCGGGGTTTCGCCGACACCGAAAGCGAACCTAACAGAGACGGCCATCCGCGTTACCGGGGTTCGGAAGGCATGACCTCCATACCCAAGCATCTATCTCAAGGCCTGGAAGTAAAGAGCGGTGAGAAAGTAGCGAAGGTAGATCAGGAAGAAAGAGGCTGGAGGATAACGTCGGAGTCCGGCCTCGAGGTGTCCGGCGCGACGCTCTTGCTCACACCTCCGGCGCAGCAGTCGCTGGTGCTGGCTGAGTCCGGTGACTACGAATTAGCGGAAGGCGTTCGGGAGCGGCTCGCCGACATTTCCTACGATCCTTGCATAGCCCTCATGGCACTTATGGAGGGGCCTACCGGCGTTCCCGAACCCGGTGGAATGCAGATAAAAGGTGAGCCTCTGGATTGGATCGGGGACAACCACCGTAAAGGCATTTCGGAGGTTCCGGGCATTACCATCCATGCCGGACCCGAGTGGAGCCGGGAACACTTCGACGCCCCCGACTCGGAGGTTATCGAGTCTCTACTCGCCCTCGCCGGGGATCAACTCGGCTCGAACATCGTCCCAAGAGTCATAGAGACTTCGATCGCCCGCTGGCGCTACAGTTGGGTCACGAATCCCCACCCAGAACCATATCTCCTCGCCTCGGAGGAGCCAACCCTACTCTTTGCCGGAGACGGATTTGGCCAACCGAAGGTGGAGGGAGCGGGCCTCTCAGGGCTTTCGGCGGCGGACTACCTGCTGGGGCGTTAAGTCATAAGCCGGTGACGAACCTCTTGCTTCTATCTCACGTTGGTGCGACGCTGTTTATGGTCGGCTTGATCTGGTTCGTGCAGATAGTCCATTATCCGCTATTTGGCAGCGTCGGCGTCGAGGACTTCCGGGCGTACGCCGAGGCCCACTCTCGTCTCACCACCCGGGTCGTTGGTCCCCCGATGCTACTCGAAGCATCCACCGCAGTCCTGCTGATCTTCGTCCGGCCCGAAAGCGTACCGGGCACGCTCGTTTGGACTGGAGCCGTATTGCTCGCGATAGCCTGGCTCTCAACCGCACTCTTGCAGGTCCCACGCCACACAAGGCTCGGCTTCGGGTTCGATGCTGAGACCCACAGGTTTCTTGTGCTCTCCAACTGGGCGCGGACGATCGCCTGGAGTTTGCGGGGTCTGGTAGTGCTCTGGATGACGGCCCGCACGATGTCTTGATCCAGTCTTGACCTACATCTCGAACAATACATGGCAAGATACATGTGGCGTCGCGTCACCAGAGATGGTACATATAGACTTGTAAACTCCATCGGGTGAAGGAGCAGGGACGTGGGAAACAGAAGGGTAGCCCTAAAACCTCATGCCGCCAAGATCCGGCGTTGGGTCGAAGAAGGTCGGGGGGATGAATGGATCGCTCAGGAGCTCAACACTACCTCCTCCAGTGTGCAGAGCTTCCGGTCGCGCAACTCCATCTACCGTCGGGACCCCGTTCGTAGGGGTAACCTCTCTGAACACCCGGTGACTCTGGAAGAAAGCGACAACGGCCTGGTCCTAAAGACCGAGGCCCGGTCTTCCGAGATCTTCGACCGCGAATGGCGCAACTACGTAGGAAGGTCCGCTGATGACCTGCAAGTCGTCGTGACGCAGGATCGCATCTACCTGGAAAAAATCCGCTAGGTGCCGAACCAAACACCGCGAGTAATCCTCGACCTCTCACTCGAAGAAGCCCGAGCCCTACACGCCGACCTGGAAAAGCTGCTCGAATCCGGCCCGAACACGGACATCCTACAGGGAGCCTACCGGCTCCTCGGCTGGCGTATTCTTGCGGCGGAAGGTGGCACGGGACTCACCGCCCGCATCTCCGAACTAGCCCGCGAAGCCGAAACCCTCGAAGAGTACGAAGCCGCCCGGGATCATTTTCTAGGACCCATCCTCGAAGGCCTGGAACGCGGCGAAAACCGGGACCCGTAAGGCAAGCTGACAAACTCAAACTGTTACCAAACTGTTATCCCCTAGTAGCGGTAATGTTATTTGGGACGGTTATATTACTAATCACTGGGCTTCTCCTTCCCCCTTCGGCCCAGAGATTACCCCGGTCCGTCACCCGCACGGGCCGGGGATTTTTGTGTGCTAACCTCTGGGCGGTTGTTTGCCGCTTCTAGAAAGAGGTTTCCGTGGCGGGTCTTATAGTTCTGTATGTTGCTGCCACGGTCATCGTCGGAGGAATGGCGGTTCTCGCGCAGCGGGCCCGCAACAACCGCGGGGCTGATGTCACCCTGATTGTCACACTGCTAGCGCTCTCGTTCCTGGTCGCCGCCGTGGGCGTGCTTACGTCCATTGGACTACTCCTAACCGCATCTGGAGGGGAAACCGGCGGCCCCGAACAGCTAAGTTTGGCGGCAGCCGGAATCGCGGCTTTGGCGGTCGGCGTATCAGGGTTAGGTCTGTGCATCCCACCGCTCCGCAGGGTATTGGGGATGGGCCTTAAAAATGGCTGGTGGGCCGACCCGCCGGTATTCCTCGCCCTGTGGCTTTTCGTCGTAATCTTGGCGAACAACGTGGTGAGCGTTCTGATCTTCACCCAGGTGCCAAACGTCACCGAGATTTTCCCGACAGGGCGCTTGTCACCGGGCACGATATTCGTCAGCCAGGTTCCTTTTCTGATCATAGCCGTGCTCGGCGTCGGCATAGGAGTCCGACGCAACCTTCGGCAGACGCTCTCCCGTCTGGGGTACGGACCGATCACGACCCGACAACTCGGGATAGTCGCCGTTTTTGTCGTCGGGGCACTCGCCCTCTCTTTCCTCTCCGACGCACTCTTCGCGTACCTGCAACCGGACCTCTATCGGACGGTCGGCAACCTGTCGAGTTCGCTTTTCAATACGCAAGGCCTTAGCCCCATCTCCGCCGTGCTGTTCGCGCTGCTACTCGGAATCGGAGCCGGGCTCGGAGAGGAGACCCTCTTCCGGGGCGCAATTCAGCCGGTGTTGGGAATTATCCCGGCGTCACTGCTCTTCGCCTCCATGCACATCCAGTATGGTCCGTCCGTGCTGCTGGTCTACATATTCTTGCTCGCCATCGGGTTAGGCCTACTGCGGCGCCACATAAACACGACCGCCAGCTTCCTGGCTCACGCCTCATTCAACGCACTGGGCGTGATGATCGCATACCTCTTCGGGATGTAAGAATTTCGATCTCGACTGCGGGCAAGCCGGCACGCTGAAATGCCAACGTACTAAAATATTGAATTGCTGAAAGATTCTTTACGCAGCGAGTGAATCTGAGTTGACCGGTACGACCGTCGCAGGCTCCAGGGCGGTGGCGATTAGGACGAGGAGGTCGCTGATCTCCATATCCAGCCCCCCAGCGATACTTTCGAGAACCTTCGAGGAAGGGTCTTTCTCCCCACGTTCGATCTCCGCGAGGTAGGAGACGGAGACGTGTGCTCCCTCCGAGACCTCTCTCAGAGTGAGGCTGCGTCCGTTCCGCTCGGCGCGAAGGGTCTCCCCAATAGCAGTGAGTAGGTCTCCCCGCTGGCTCTTCGGTTGGATGTCCAGAGACTCCATACCCTAGATTCTATATTCATTTCGACGCGTTTGGCAACCCTCCGGCCAACTCTTTGACCAATTGGATCTGCTCCGCGTCCACTTCGGGCGTGTCATAGGGCGTCTCCATGACCACGGGGATGCCCGGCAAAGCGGCAAAAAATTCCTTCCAACTCTCCGTCGGAATCTGACCTTCCCCTATACGGCGGTGTCCATCCCGGTGGCTCCCGAGCTCGTTGCGGGCGTCATTGAGGTGGAACAGCGCGATCTTCCCATCCAGGTTCTCCCGCAGTTCTTCAGCTACTTCACGGACGCCCTCAGAAGCCGAAAGATCATAGCCGGCCACAAAAGCATGGGCGGTATCTACGCAGACCCTCACCCCCGCCCGGTCCGCAGCGTCGGCAAGGGTCTCGAAGGTGGAGCAGAGTTGGGTTCCAGCCCCAACAGAATTCTCGATCACCACTTCCGCCGCGCCTTCGCCATCGACCAGCTCTTTTGCTCGCAGTAGGCTCTCTACCAGCCGCTGCATACCCACTTTCTCCCCATCTCCCCCGTGGCTACCGGAGTGGACCACCACTAGGTCCGCACCAAGATCCCCGGCGGCTACGAGTTCCTTCGCGAGCGTCTGAACAGAGCGTTCGCGCTGGTCTTCTTTGAAGGAGGCCAGGTTTATGAGGTACTTTGCGTGAACCACTATCGGAGAAAGACCTATCTTGCGGGCTCCTTCGACAAACGACGCCGCGTCAGACCTCGGCGCCGGGTCTGCCCAGCCTTGCGGGTTAGAAACGAAGATTTGTACCGTCTCACACGCTTGTTCCTCGGCTTTCTGCAGAGTCTTCTTCAACCCGCCCGAGGTCGGCAGGTGACGTCCGACGCTGTTAGTTCTTTTAGACATGATGGAGATTCTAGCCGCTACCGGACACCTCCGTTGTGATAGATATAATCTCTGAAAAGCTAAGAAGGGAGACCGCATGGCGGTTGAAGGCAAAGTAGCGAAAATACTGGGCAACAACGAGATCGTCGTAAACCGGGGGCGCGCCCAGGGCGTACGTCCGGGGATGCTGTTCGAGGTCTTCTCACCCGGAGGCGAGGATGTCTGGGACCCGGACACTGGAGAAACTCTGGGCACCGTCGAGGACGTAAAGGCCCGCGCAGAAGTCACGGAGGTCAAAGAACGGCTCGCCATTGCCCGGCTCCAGGGTTCGGAGTCGCCGTTTGGAGCCCTGAACATGGGCGACATGCAGGAAAACCTGCAGCGCATGTTCGGCCAGATGTTCGGTGATGACGTGAAGATTCAGGGCTTCGGAATGAACCCCGGCCAGGATGACCCGGACGACCTGGAGTCAATGGTCGGTGGCCCACTACAGGATCTTTCGCAAGTACAGGTCGGCGACGCCGTGCGCGAGATCAACGCCAAGCGCCGCTAACCCGCCGCTTGCAAACCTTCGCACGCCTCCCAGTAACAGCCAGCCTCATAGCTGCCAACGTGCTGGTGTACCTGGCGATATCCGCCCTGGCCGCCTCCGCCGGAGTGCCGTGGAACATTGCGCTGGTCAACCAGATTCCAGAGTTTCTTGGGAGAGGCTCGCTCTTGCCGGCATTGGTGGCACAGGGGGAGGCGTGGCGGCTTTTGACGAGCATCTTCTTGCACTCCGGCCTGATCCACCTGGCCTTCAACATGGTGGCGCTGTACTTTCTGGGGACGTTCGCCGAGTCGGCCTTCGGGCAGTGGCGGTTCTTCGCCCTCTATGTGCTCTCAGGCCTCTCTGGTGGCCTGGCGTACCTATACTTTGGTGATTTCACACAGCCCGCCGTTGGAGCCTCCGGGGCAATCTTCGGCTTGCTGGGGAGTATCCTGGGGTACGCGCTGCGACGAGGGACTTTCTCCTGGCAGAACCCCCTGATTCGTCAACTCCTCATCCTACTAGCCCTGAACGTCTACTTGGGGCTTTCGATAAGCAACATCAGCAACACCGCGCACATGGGCGGCCTTGCGGGTGGGTTCGTCTTCGGCTGGCTCATGGCCCCGACGGTCTACTCCCAGAAAAAGCTGCGCTCGCTGACACCGGTTTTTATCGTGCTCGGGGCCGAGTTGGCGCTTCTCGCCGTCTGGTGGCTCTACTTCGTCTGAGAGTATTCGTCGGCAGAAGTTATCTCATCTCCAACGATCGGGGATCTGTAAGACTCTTTTTCTGTCCGCCGTCGGACAAACCAAACAGCCCAGGAGATTCCGAAGATAGCGGTGCAGGTGAGCACTATGGCCGGGCCGGAGGCGACGTCCAGGTAGTAGGAAGCGTAGATCCCGACGACCCCCGAAACGACGGCTATAGCAGAGGCTATCGTCATCATGCGCGGTAGGCTGTTGGTAAGTAGTGAGGCCGCCGCGGCAGGGGTTATGAGCAATGCCCCGGTGAGAACCACGCCCACCGCCTGTATACCGGCGACCACGGTCAGGGCCAGCAGCACCAAGAGTCCGTACCGTACACGGTCGGCGTTCAGCCCGATCACCGCCGCGTGAGACGGATCGAAGGAAGTCAACTCCAGCTCTTTGTGGAAGAGAAAGAGGGTTGCGATCACTACGATCGTCAGTATCGAAAGCAAAACCATGTCCGTCCCCGTGACACCCAAGATGTCGCCGAATAGAATCCCGGAGAGATCCCGGAAAGATCCCGCCGCGCTCATCATAGCAATGCCCAGCGCGAACATCCCGGTCATGATGACCCCAATAGCAGTGTCCTCCCTGAGCGCCTGGCGCTGCGAGAGACTCCCGATACCGAGGGCCGTGAGCAAAGCCGCGATCACCGCGCCGACGATCAGGCTCCAGCCCAACAGATAAGCTGCGACTATGCCGGGCAACACGGCGTGGGCCAGCGCCCCGCCGAAAAAGGCCATACTGCGCAGCACCACATACACACCCAAAGTAGCGCAGGCTACCCCGATCAGCACTGCCGCCGACAACCCGATCTGCATGAACCCGTATTGCAGCGGCTCTATGAGCCAGCCCACGCCGCTTCCTCCCTGAAATCTCCCCCGACAAACATCCCTGGCTCAGGCTCCACCAGACGACCATTTGAGAGGTACAGTGCGCCGTCAAATTCTCTTTCGAGCCGGTCCAGATAGTGGGTGGCGACCAGCAGTGTCTTTCCTTCTGACCGCAGTTCTTCGAGTACTTCGAAGACTACCTCCGTGGTTTGGGCGTCCATTGCGGCGAACGGCTCGTCGAGCAGCAGGAGATCCGCCTTCTGGGCGAGCGCCCGCGCGAGCAACACCCGCTGCTGCTGCCCCCCGGAAAGCTCTCCTATCTGGCGATCAGCTAAGGAGGTTATGCCGAGGCGCTCCATCGCCTCTTCGACGATCTGCCGGTCTCGCTTGCCGGGACGTCGCATCCAGCCGAGGTGTACGTGCCGCCCGCCCAAAACCAACCGTCGGGCGTTTACCGGGAAGCGCCAATCTATCTCCCCTCGCTGGGGCAAGTAGGCGACCCGATGATGACAGGCTCCTACCGGGTTGCCATAGATACGGACGTCGCCCGATCTCACCGGCAAAAGCCCCGCGACTGTCTTGAGCAGGGTAGATTTTCCAGACCCATTAGCCCCCACCAACGCCGCCCGTACCCCCGTAGGAATACTAATTCCGACACCGTTCAGGGCCGGAGAACGCGCCCCAGGATAGCTAACAAAAAGGTTTTCTATACAGAGCGCTGGGGCGCCTACCACCGGCTCAGCGTGGTGCCGCCCGCTGTACGGCAGCCGCAGACTGGTCATCGTCGCTCCAGGGCGTCGGCTATGGTCCGGGCGTTGTAGCTCATCATGCTGATGTAGGTGTCGCCGGGGCCTGTCTCGGAGAGGGCGTCGGTAAACAAGGGCGGCGCAAGCTCGACGTCGGCCTCTC
The DNA here is from genome assembly GCA_049650165.1 of Rubrobacteraceae bacterium. GTDB lineage: Bacteria > Actinomycetota > Rubrobacteria > Rubrobacterales > Rubrobacteraceae > SIRX01. The sequence continues at coordinate 3,761 of JBARZO010000499.1, read as the reverse complement.
GGGCGAGACGCTCCATTATGCGCCGGTCTGTGGTGGAACGCTCCGGGAAGATCGCCGGGACCTCTTCTTGCTCTATCTCGTCCGCCAGGCGGGCAAATGCTCCCGCCGAAGGGTCAGACGCCTCGGTGGTCTGGGAGGAGATCGCGGTCCCAGTAACCTCGAAGCCGTAACGTTCAGCGAAGTATCCAAATACTTGATGACCGGTGACCAACTTGCGATTTTCCTGCGGAATATCCGCCACCCCGTCGGAGATCTCCGCGTCGAGTTCCTCCAACTCTGCGATGTATGACTCAGCATTTCCCCGATAAACCTCAGCGTTCTCGGAATCTGCCTCCACCAGCGACTCCCGAATAGTCCCGACCATTATTACGACGTTGTCCGGGTTCATCCAGACGTGCGGGTCGAACTCCGACGCCTCTTCATGCTCGTGTGAGCCTTCTTCACGGTGATCTTCGATCCTCAGGAGATCCACGCCTTCGGTTACCGTTACCCGCCGCGCTTCGGAGCCGGAAGACTCGTAGAGGTCATCCATCCAATTCTCGAAGCCGAGCCCGTTCAGGAAAACAAGATCCGCCTCCGACAATGCCCGGTTGTCGGACGGCGTCGCCTCGAAAGTGTGCGTATCCTCCTCGGAGCCGACTATGGTAGTCAGTTCCACGTCGTCGCCGGTTACGTTTTCTACGATGTCCGCGAGCACGCTAAAGGTCACGACTACCTGCAATGAACCCTTCTCATCTTCCTCAGCCTGCCCGGAGCTTCCAGAACCACAAGCACCGGCCATCGCAAGAACGAGCGCAGCTACCAACGTAACTTTTGCCCATCTTGGGGTGGCTAACTTTGCTAATTGAAAAATCTTTTCACCGATCATCAAATTTTTATTTACACTCCGCACACTGTCCATAGACTTCGAGGCTGTGAGACCGGGGCTCGAAACCGGATTTCTGGAGCGGCAGCCGCTGTATGTCGAGTGGGCACTCTTCGAACTCGGAGATACGACCGCAAAGCTCGCAGATAAGATGGTGATGATGGTCCTCGGCCAACTCGTAGCGCGGGCCGTCACCGAGGTCCAGCCTCCGTACCAGCCCGAGCCGACCCAGCAAGTCTAGGGTTCTATATACCGTTACAAGTCCAACCTTCGGGCACCGCTTGCGTATACCTTCGAGGCTCTGGTGCTGCTCCGCTTCCAGAGCCTCCAGAACCGCGACCCGCTGCGGCGTAGCCTTGTATCCCCCACCCCGCATCTTTCCTATGGCCGTACTGGATCTCACAGAATCTCTCCGCTAATTGAAAAACTTTTTCACTTACAAAAGATACCAGCACCAGCCATACCGGTCAAGCGAGTTTATCTGACGCGCGGCTGTTTTTTCGAGCTGGAGTGTCGGAGAAATATAACTAGGGCGAACCCGATAGCCAGCACGATGGCGACGAACATGTTGCCCCGGGCTACCCCGCCTATGATAAATGCCGGGTCTATTCGTAAGAGTTCCATAAAGAAGCGCCCGACGGAGTAGAGACATACGTAGAGCAAGGCGACATCCCCGACTTTGAGGTTGGCGGCGAATCGTCGGGCAACGTATAGAAGGGTGAGAAAGACGAGGAAGTTCCATATGGACTCATAGAGAAATGTGGGATGGAACGTTCCAACGTCCTCGAAGCCGACGGGGCGGTTTTCGGGGGCTATCCTTATGGCCCAGGGCAGGTCTGAAGGTCGTCCGAAGAGTTCCTGGTTGAAGTAGTTACCCCACCTACCGATGGCCTGACCAAGGATCACACCGGGCGCGGCGGCGTCTGCAAGAACGAGTGGGTTTATCCCCCGGTACCAGGAGAAGAGCAGCAAGCCGAGGAATCCTCCCGAGACTGCGCCGTAGATCGCCAGGCCTCCGTTCCAGACTGCAAATACCTCTGAAAACGGCTGGTCGCCGTAGAAGTTCCAGTTGGTGACCACGTGGTAGATGCGCGCACCGATGAAACCCGGCGGGACGATGAATAGTAGGGAGTCCAGGGCAGCAGCTTCATCGTAACCGCGCCTTGCCAACTCGCGACCGGCTATCCAGGTGGCGGCTGCTATACCCAGGGCTATACAAAGGCCGTAGTAGCGCAGGGCAAATGGGCCGATTTCGAAGATGATCGGTGACGGCGGGCTGGGTAACGAGGCAAGAGAAAACATCATGAGGAAGTTAATGTTATCTCATCCTTTGGCGACTATCCGGTCGGTGAAGCGTAGCCGGCCGTTGGATCGGCGGCTGGGGCGGGGGCTGCAGGAAGCTGGGGATCGACGGGCGCCACCCCAGGGGGAGTCTGGGCACCCGAGGGGTCTACGGGGGCTGGTTTCTGGACGGGCGCCTGCTCGGGCTTTTCGACCGGGTCTGTGGCCCATTGGTCCTCGGATGACTGCTCGACGTCATAGTAGGATTCCAGAACGTGCCGGACCGCGGGGGCGGCTGTTACGTCGCTATGCCAGCCACCGTTCTCTACCATCGCCACGACGACGATCGGGTCCCCCTGATTCTCCACCCAGCCGGCAAACCAGTTCACCGGGTCGCTGCTGCCCCACATCTCGCCGGTGCCGCTCTTGCCGGCAAATGGCAAGGAAGCGCCTTTGAAGGACCACTCCGCCGTACCACCCTCTTTGGTCACCCGGCGCATGCCCTCCACAGTCGCTTCAAGCACACCCGGGTCAACACCAACATTGCCGTCGGGTTCAGCGGAGATCTTCTCTGCAATCTCACCGTTCTGGTTACGGACTTCCAGCCCGACGTGAGGCGTTACCAGCGTTCCGCCGTTCTGAATGGCAGCGTAGCCTCGCACAAGCTGGGTCGGGGTGACGAGCAAATCTCCCTGGCCTATCGCCATGTTCACCCAGCGCCCCACGCCCCAGTACTTGTCGTCTGGGGTAGATCCCACTTCCTCCTGCCAGGACTGGGTGGGCACCACACCGGCCTGCTCCGAAGGTAGGTCTACACCGGTCTTGGAACCGAAGCCGAATTTCTTGTAGAACTCGGAAAGAAGATCCTTATTGTCGGTGCTATTCCACAGCCAGTCCACGATCTGGAAAAAGTATTTGTTGTTGGAGTCCATTATGGCCTCGTAGTAGTTCTGTGTTCCGTGAGTGCCGTATTTAGAGCCGTAATTTTCTCGCCAACTCTGCCAGCAGCCGGAAGTGACTCCCGCCGGCAACCAGCAGGAGCCATCGTCCGTGTAGGTGGTGTAGGGGTTGATCACACCGAGGGCCAAACCTGCCATGCCGGTAAACACCTTGAAGGTCGAAGCACCAGGATAGGTGCCATAGACTGCCCGATTAGCGAATGGCGAGTTAGCTTCATCCGAGGCGAGATACTCGTAGATTTCGGTCTCCTCAGCACCGGAAATCCCACCGACGAATAGCTGAGGCTCGAAGGTAGGACGGCTAGCCATCGCGAGGACTTCCCCATTACGCGGGTCCATGGCGACGACGGCCCCGCCAGTACCAGCGGCGCCTTCTTCCACCTGGGCGCGTTCCATTGCGGCGTCCAGCTCTTTTTCGGCAACTTTCTGCAGTTCGAGATCCAGGGTTAGCGCGAGGTCTTTGCCCGGTACAGGGTCGGTGATCTTATCCGGTTGTCCCAACTCGGGGGATACTTCAGGCTGTCCATCGGCGCGGGTGCCGTCGGCCCGACGCGTAGTAACCACTCTTCCCAGAGCATCCACGCTATATTCTTTTGTGCCGGCCTCACCCCGGAGCAGCTTTTCGTATGCAAGCTCAACGCCACCTTTCCCGACCA
>JBARZO010000498.1:0-5095 GCA_049650165.1 Rubrobacteraceae bacterium | reverse complement strand
ATCGTGAGGAACGGCAGAACTAGGGTTCCCGCAGCGGCAACGCACGCAGTGCCGAGCCCGAAGGTAACCATGTGCATCTGCCGCACGTTTATTCCAACCAGTGCCGCTCCTGTGGGATCCTCCGATACAGCGCGGATGGCAGTGCCAAGCCTCGTACGGCGCAGAAGAAGGTACAGCAGACCCGCCAAGACTAGAGACCCGATAAACGCCAATACTCGTGGGAGGTCTGCGACGGCCCCGAAGATGTTGAGCGGGCCCTGTATTGAAGTGAATCCCAATGGTATGCCGCTTTCAGAGTAGGGGAAATTCGTCGACTTGGGCGTAGCAGAGAAAAACATGAGCAGCAGATTCTCGATAAATAACGCCAACCCGAAAGTAAGGAGTAGCTGGTTTTCATGCGGCTCGTCCATGATCTTGTTCAGCAAAAACCTCTGGATTGCCACGCCAAGCAGGAAGAGAAGGGGGATGGAGATCAAAAGGGAGAGGTACGGATTAAATCCCACTCCGCTTACTAGCACATAAGACGAGTACATAGCTAGTGCCATGAGCGCCCCGTGCGCAAAGTTAAGTATATCCAATACCCCAAAGATGAGCGTTAGCCCCATCGAGACCAGACTGTAGACCCCGCCCAGCAGGAGACCGGTTACCAGAGCCTGTATCAATACGGTGCGTCGATCGACGGCCCAGGCAACCAGATTATCTCCCCAGATCAATAGCACCACAACCGTGGCGATGGCAACTCCTCCTATAAGGAGTAGCCGCTGCGATCTCTTGGCGCTGAGAGCAGTCAATACTTTTCCCTCTAACTACTTACTCCAGGGGACTGCCGGGAACTTAGGCTGGGCCTGTGCAAACTCTTCAGGATAGACTTGGGTGATCTTGTCTTCCTGTACCTGCATCACGATCGGCTGGGCGCTCATATTCTGGCCCTTGTCGTTGAATTCAATCGGCCCGTCGAATGGGAACAGCTCGGTCTCCATAGAGATGTCGGCGATAGCGTCTCGCAGTTCTGTGGGATCTGCAGATCCAGACTGCTCCAACGCCTCCGCAATAAGCTCAACGGCCTGATAGGAAAAGACTGCTGGGGTCCTCATCCCCTGCCCAGTCCGCTCCTGGAACCTACTGCGCAGATCGTTAACGCGATCGCTTGTCGCATCGAAATGATAGTTCGAATCGAAGTAATTCTGACCCTGATCTCCAGCATCCTCCGGGAACTGCTCCAGACTGTATGCGCCGTTTGCGACTCCGTATATGCCTTTCACATCTGGCTTGACGTTAGACGCCGCTTCAGCGAACAGAAGGCTATCGCCATAGTAGCCGGTAACCACGATAACGTCTGGGTTTGATGAAGCTGCTTGTGTAACCTCGGAGGTAAGGTCGCTAACGTTCAGGGCATCGTAAGAAATATTGTCCGTCACCTCTATACCCTCTTTCTCGGCTTCTTCTATAAACGCTCTGGAAACGCTCGTGCCGTACTCAGAATTCTCATGAACGTAGGCAAAAGTCTCTACGGGAGTATTAGTGGCCTCTGCGATGTCCTTCAGGTAGCGAGCCCCGAACTCTCCCATGCCAGCGGAGTCAGGCTGGATGCGGAAGGTGAAGGTGTAGCCCTGATCCAGTATCGACTCAGCTGCGGCAACGTCGATCACGAACGGAACTTGAGAACGCTCTGTGGTGCGTGCCACAGTAGCTGCGACAGCTGACTGGAAAGGACCTACTATGGCTACGGCACCGTCGTCAATGAGGCGCTGGGCCTCTCTGGAACCAACCTCAGCCTCCCCTTGGGTGTCACTGGCAGCCACCTCAAGCTGCGCGCCGTCCATAGACTCGATTCCACCGTCTTTATTGATATCTTCGACGGCCATCTTTACCGCTTCGTCCATTCTCTTTCCATCTACCGCCAGAGGTCCACTGGTCGGATGAAGGGAACCTATCGTTATCGTCTCTGCCTGACTACCACCCGATTGTTCACCACCACCGCAAGCAGCCGCTACAAACGACAGAGCCACGAGAATAACGAGAGCTTTCAAAGACGTTCGCACGATCCAGCCTCCAAGTTCGTTCGGAGAAGGTAGCTATTGAGCCTTCGACTCGTCTTCCCCATCCTAAACTACACCCTTACCCGTTCCTGTAGAGGGAACATACCTAATTAGTAAAAGTAGCATACCGCTCTGCATCCCGTCAATACTTGAATATTTTGGCCAGACGAGTCAATAATGGAGCGTCATATTTAGGGAAAGAGTGGCTCAAAGGTTTAGATAGGCCGTCTGGGGTGGTAGAAAATAGTGCATGTTCCGCTTGAAGAAACAAAACAGAGAATAAGTTGGCTGACTCAGGCACTGAGTCAGCCAACCGGGTAGCCGACGTGTTGCTGGTCTTTGCAAGTGAGTCTCGGTCGCTAGGGGTTAGTGAAATATCTCGGCGGCTCGGACTTAGTAAGGCAGTGGTGCATCGGATTCTCAAATCGTTGGTATCCCGTAATTTGATTGCCTTCGACGGGAAAACCCGCGATTACAGTCTCGGGGCCGCTGCGGCGGCGCTCGGCGCGCTTGCTTTGCGAGACCGGGATCTTCGCCGGACAGCCATGCCCGTTCTGCGGAGACTGCAACAGCAAACCGGTGAGACGATCACGGTTTCAGAGCTTGTCGGTACGGCCAGGGTTTATTTGGACCAGGTACCGAGCCTAAAAGAGGTCAGGATGACCGTCGAGCTCGGACGTCCATTCCCTCTGCACGCCGGAGGATCCAGCAAAGCGATACTCGCCTTTGGTCCACCAGAGCTACGACAATTTGTTTTGGCTGGGCCACTGATAGCTCTGACACCCCAAACGATCACGAAACATGTCGAGCTAGAGGCGGAACTCTTTCGTGTGGAGACAGATAAGACCGCCGTGTCCTTTGGAGAGCGTCAGCCTGGCGCGGCCTCGGTCGCTGCGCCTATAATCGGGCTCGACGGGTATGCTGTCGGGGCCATCAGTGCTTGTGGTCCGATCGACAGATTTGATGAGGAGACAGTAGAAGAACTGCGGCCACTTGTAGAGAATGCGGCCCAGGAACTTTCGGAAAGCTTGAAATAGCCCGAATTGGCGGGAAAGGGGAACGGAGAATGTCCGATAAAAAGGCACTAGAAGGCATCAAAGTCATAGATACAGCTACCCTTTTTGCGGGTCCACTAGCCGCAATGATGCTTGGCGACTTCGGGGCCGAGGTGCTAAAGGTCGAGCATCCGCAGGGGGATCCAGCGCGCACCCACGGCGCTTCGAAAGATGGGGTAGGGCTCTGGTTCAAGATGCTCGGGCGCAACAAAAAAGCCGTGACGCTCAACTTGAGCGAACCTGAGGGCCAGGATATTTTCTACAAGCTCGTAGAAGATGCAGACATCGTTATCGAGAGCTTCCGTCCAGGAACCTTTGAGCGCTGGAATCTGGACTACGACAGGCTCGCGGAGCGCAATCCGGGGCTGATTCTAGCCCGGGTTACAGGGTTCGGTCAGTTCGGCCCATACAAGAACCGTCCCGGTTTCGGGACTCTGGCGGAATCCATGAGCGGATTTGCGTATGTAACAGGCCAACCTGACGGTCCACCTACGCTGCCGCCGTTCGGTCTCGCGGATGGTATCGCGGCACTCGCGACAGCTTACGCAGTCCTTACAGCGCTCCGCGCTCGCGACGTGACAGGACGGGGACAGGTTGTCGACATGGCACTTATCGAACCTATCTTGGGCATACTTGGTCCCCAGCCCACCGTCTACGACCAGCTCGGTGTTATCCAAGAGCGTACCGGCAACCGTTCCGTCAACAATGCGCCGAGGAATATTTATAAGACAGCCGATGATGAATGGGTGGCGATTTCGACCAGTGCCCAGAACATCGCCGAACGTGTAATGCGCCTTATCGGGCATCCAGAATATATAGACGAGCCGTGGTTTCAAAGCGGCTCCGAGCGAGCCCAACACGCCGACGAGTTGGATGCGGTAGTGTCCGAGTGGATCGGTGAACGCACCAGGGAAGAGGTGGTTGACGCCTTCGAAGAAGTTGGTGCAGCAGTGGCTCCAATCTACAACGTAGAAGACATAATGTCGGACCCACAGTACGAGGCACTCAACTCGATAGCAACCGTGGAAGATCCGGAGCTCGGCCCGATCAAGATGCAAAACGTTTTCTTCAGGCTCTCCGAAACACCTGGAAATATCCGCAGCACGGGTCCTCGTCTCGGCGAACACAACGAGGCGGTGTATAGAGAGCTCAACATAGAAAAGGACGAGCTAGAAAAGCTCGCGAAGAAGGGCGTCGTATGACCCTTCCAGAGATGCCGATACGAAGTTACCTGTACGTGCCCGGCAACGATCGACACAGAATCGAGAAGGCTCTTGCTACCGACACCGACGCCATAATCCTCGATCTAGAGGACGCCGTGGCCCCCAACCGCAAGCAGGAGGCCCGCGAGGTGGTAAGCGAAGTGCTGCGTGCGGGACCGGCCAAGCCAATTTTTGTGCGGGTAAACGCCCCGGGTTCCGAGTTTATCGAGCAGGACATCAAGATGATAGCCGGACCAAACCTTGCCGGTATCCGCCTGCCGAAAACGGAGTCGGCTGAGGATGTTGAATCCGTGGCGCTAGTGCTCGAAGGATTTGGCTGCGCCATCAAGATTCAATGTCTAGTCGAATCGGCCATCGGACTCGAATTGGCTTTCGAGATCGCGCGGGCTCACGAAAGCATCACTGGGATGAGTCTTGGAGAAGCAGATCTCGCGGCGGACTTAGGTGTTCAGAAGAGCACCCATCTCACTTATGCCCGGTCGAAAATAGTAACGGCTTCTCGGGCCGCCGGTCTGCCTCACCCGGTTCAGAGCGTGTACACCGATGTTCGGGATACTGAGGAACTGAGACGATCTACCGAAGAAGGCAAAAGCATGGGCTTTATCGGAAGATCGGCCATTCACCCGGCCCAAATCCCGATCATAAACGAAGTTTTCACCCCTACAGATAAAGAAGCAGAGGAAGCGAAAGAGCTTCTTGAGAGACTGGACAACGAGTCCGCATCGGGCACCGGAGCATTTCTGTTGGAAGACGGCCGCTTCGTCGACCGGGCGGTAGT
>JBARZO010000497.1:0-2120 GCA_049650165.1 Rubrobacteraceae bacterium | reverse complement strand
ATCTCCGTGACGAACCCGATCGCCGCGTTCAGGAGCACCACAACCAGGATCGCCGCCGCCTCGACCACCTCTCCGAAGACGAAAGACACTCCCGCGGCTCCCACCAGCAACGCTATTACGAGGCTCGTGAACTGGTCGGCCAGTACCGCCAGGAAGCTCTTTCTTTCACGCTCCCGGAGCGTGTTTGCTCCGTACTTTTCTCGACGCTCCTCGACCTCGGCGAACGCGAGGCCTTCTTTCTGCGAGACTTCCAGTTCTGCGAGAACCTCGTTATACGGGGCGGCGTGCGGAGAAGACTCGTCCCGGATCAGGGGCGTCTCCATTAACTACGCTTTCCGCCACGCAGCACGGCAAGGCGCCGCGAGCCAGAAGTTTTCTTCGTACCCTTCAGAGGTTCTTTTCTGTGCTGGAGAGCTGGATTTCTTCTCGTTGACTGAGGCCGAGTAGGGAGGCGTAGAGTGACATCTCGTCGGCGATGAGCCGGGTCAGAAGGAAGTGTTCTCTTACGACCTCTTTTCCTCGCCGGGCTAGTTCCGCACCCTCCTCGGGGTTTTGTAGAAGGTGCAAGACTCTCTCGGCGCACTCCTCGACGGAGTTTATGAGGAAGCCTCCGGCGCCGGCCGGCATCTGGATCGGGATGCCGCCCGCTTCTCCGGCGACCACTGGGGTCTCTTTCCACAGCGTCTCGGAGACGACGAGTCCGAAGCCTTCGCGGATAGACTTCTGGATGCAAACGTCGGAGAAGCGCTGGAAGGCATTTACCTCGATGTTACCGACGCCCGTCAGGTTCGTAAAGATGTCGATGTCGGGGTCCTCGCGGCTGGCGTCCTTGATCTCCCGGTACACCTCCCACCCTTCCGGATCGTCGAGCGCCATAGAGCCCACGAGCGCCAGTCGTAGTTCCGGGACCTCTCGTTTTACGAGCCGGTAGGCTTCTATGACGCCGATCTGGTCTTTCCAGGGATCGAAGCGCGAGACCTGGGTAACGAGCGGGCAACCCACGTCCACCCCGATCCACTGTAGAATCCGGCGGGCGAGCCGCGGGTCCAGCGCGATGTTCTTCGGGCTCTCAGGGTCTATGCCGGGCGGTATTACTTCTACGAGGTCTACCGGGAAATCCGGTGGCACGAACTGGTCCATCGTGAACACGGCCGCATCGTAATCATCAAGGTAAGGGCTCAGGAATTCCCAGAGCCCCGGATGCGGCTCTGAGGTGTCTATGTGACAGCGCCAGACCCAGCGAGTTCTTTCGCCTCCGTGAAACTGCGCCATGGCGAGCGGCTGCGGATCGTGGACGATCACGAGATCGTACTCCTCTTCCAACAAGAGGGCGTTGCGGGTGGAGTGGGTCAGGTAGGTCTCTTTTTCGTGTTCGGTGAGGGCGCGCCAGGCTCCCTGCAGTGCGTTGTGCATTGTCTTGGTGACGGAGAAGAAGTCTTTGTCGCCGGTTACCGTCTTCCAGTCGGCCTCCAACCCCAAATCTCGCAACAGGGGTACTTCAGAGCGGAGAATCTCCGCGACCCCGCCCCCGTAAGGCGTCGCGTTCAGGTGCAGAATTCGCATTCCCCGCAGAGGCTCGGCCAGCAGCCTCAAACGCTCGATCACCTCTTTGCCGACGGTGGCTTCGTAGTCGCCGACGAATTGTTGGCCTACGTCTACACTCTCGAGCACTGTTCTGTCCCCCGGGAGAGGTTTCTACAACGCTTTTAACCGCTGCCATGGCCCCTTACAGGCTTGACAGTAACGGAAGACTGCCGCCACGAGACCAGATTTTTGCCTTGTGACGTCAGATCTCTCTTGGTTTAGGCTTCTTTTTCCAGGACGAGCCAGGCGCCCTTGACGCCCATACCACCGCCACTTTCTCTGGCCGGCACGATTTTGACGAGCCGATCATGTCCCGGCCGGAAGTTCTCGATCGTGTTGGCGAAGCTGTCGGAGTAGACCACGAAGGCTACCCGACGCTGGTGTTCTGCTTCCCCGACCGGCTCCGATTCGTCACGCCCGGTGTCTTTTATCTCTTCCACCAGCTTTCTTTCCCGCTCGACGGCCTCTTCGGCTATCTCGTTCCTGTGTGACCCGGCCTCTCTCTGGCGGATGGCAGAGTCTCTGCGCCACTCTTC
>JBARZO010000496.1:0-1515 GCA_049650165.1 Rubrobacteraceae bacterium | reverse complement strand
CATCCGCAGCGTCTCCGAGACGCCCTGGCACACCCTCGTTCTCTTCACGGGCTTTATCTCCGTGTTCGTGATCGAGATGCTGGTGCACTAAGCCTCTGGAGGTTCGTACCCTTTACTAGGGGCTGTTATCGTCTACGCCCGGTGGGTTGAGGCCGGGTATCAGGTCGTTGATTATCATGGCTCCTAGTACCAGACTGACCACCGCAACGATAATGGCGGCGATCCCGAGCCTGCGGGCCCCCAACATATAACCGGCGGCCCCGAGAGTAACCCCGAGGAACGAAAATATTAGTGCGGCGTTCGCGGTAAGCACCACCGCGGCGCCAACTAATATCCCGAGCACAGAGGAGATCCTTCCAAGCAACAGCCTGATCGTGCCGGGACCGCCGCCCTCTTCGCCCGGCCTCTCTGCGTCTTTGCTCTGGCTCATACTCCCTACCTTCGGATCTCGTTTTCTGTAAATACTCCCTCAAGGGCGTGTCTACCCCAATAGTCCCCGGGCAACACGCCCAACGGATAGAGTTTCTGGAAGCCTACGAAAGACCGGGGAGGTAGACCACCCAGCATCCGTATCCTGCCGTTCGTGCCCCAAGTGTAGCGCGTACCGTGGGGGACAGCGTACTCTCGTCAGCCTCTCAGTCTCGCAATGGCCTGACGGGAAAGCTTTAGAACCGCGGCATCCGGGGCGGCGCGGTGGACCACAGGAAGTCTACTTCCTCCGGCGTGAGACCATAAGCCTCGTTGACGAGGTCTGAGAGGCGCTTAAACTTCGCCGTACCGGTACTTGGTGCTCTCTTCGATTACCTGGATCTCGTCTGGCGTGAGATCGAAGAGCGCGTAGACTCGTTCGTTTAGCTCGGTCTCCAACCGCACGATCTCTGACGTGTATCGCTCATGCTTCCCCCGCTGCGCCTCCAGCCAGTCTTCCCATTCGTCGCGCTCGTTGAGCGGGATGTCCTGCTTGAAGACCTTCTTGATCTGGGCTCGGAACTCGAAGAAGTCCAGGTTCCACCACGCCGTCAGCTTCTGGTTGAGCTTCTTGTCCGGTGTGCCCAGGTCCGAGAATATGCGGTTTCGTGCCCTTTCGTGCAGCGTGTAGCGGTCGCGGGCTTGCTCGGTGATCTCCATCGTCAGAGCGCCGAGCTTTTCGCGTTCCTGAGTGGAGGTGTCTGGAATAGGCAGTCGTGAGATGAATTGCGTAAACAGTCGGTATCGGTTACTTCCCGCACGTTCCCCGAAAGACTGGCCTAATCGCGACAAGGTGAACCATAGTGTACGGCTAGCAAGCATACCAAGCAGATGCTGAGACATAGCGGGCGCAAGGTAGCTAGTATTGTTAGCGTATACTCCTGCATCAGCAATAGAGAAGCGCGGTAGCTTGCCTATGTCCGGCCAGAAAAATTTTGTGCCCTCAAAAACATCATAGTAAGCGCATGTTCGGAGTTCCCACCAGTAACGACCTCGGTCGCGCCGTTTTCGTAACTTCTCCTCAAACGGCTTCATGTGATCATATAG
>JBARZO010000495.1:0-8502 GCA_049650165.1 Rubrobacteraceae bacterium | reverse complement strand
TTCTTATTGATTGGATGAATAACTCCCAACACAACGCTGAAAATTAGGGTAGAAGTGTAGTATTTACTTCCGCACTCTTTTCTGCAAGATCACCCATCTGACTCCTTGAGCCGGTAGAGCGGCTTGTCCGGGCGGCCTTCGTCACTCTTTACGACCTCGATTCTACCCTCGTCTTCGAGTTCGTCGAGGGCTTTGCGGATCTCACGCTTATCCTCGCCCAATATGCGGTGCCAGTCGGTGGTGGAGTAGAGAACGCCCTGCGGGATCGTGGAGAGAACTTTCAGGATTTTCTCCCTGATCCCCACTAGCCGAGCCCCATTCCTGCCGAGGCATTCTCCAGAATGGGTTGGGCCACCTCACGCGCCCGCCCGGCTCCATTCTCAAGGATGCCGTCGAGCTCCTGAGGATCGTCGAGCAACTCCAACGCTTTCTCTCTGACTGGGGAGAGGCCTTCGACGACAACTTCGCCCAGGTCTCTTTTGAAGTCTCCGTAGCGTTTTCCCTCGTACTGGCGTTCGACCTCGGAGACCTTCTGGCCGGTCATCCCGGCATAGATGCCCAGGAGGTTTGTTATGGCGGGCTTGTCGGGGCTTGCGGTGATCTCCGACCCGGAGTCGGTCTTTGCCTTTTTGATCTTCTTCCGCACGACGTCCGGTTCGTCCAAAATAGACACGTAACTCGACGGCGCGGGCGAACTCTTGCTCATCTTCGCCTCCGCATCATCGAGCGCCATGACCCGGGCCCCGACCTCCAGGATCATCGGCTCCGGCACCACGAAGGTCTCCCCATACAAATGGTTGAACCGCCGCGCCAACGTCCGGGCCAACTCCAGATGCTGCCGCTGGTCTTCCCCGACCGGCACCAGGTGCGCGTTGTACAGCAGGATGTCGGCGGCCATCAGTACGGGGTAGTCGAAGAGCCCGGCGCTCGCGCTCTCGGCGCCGCCCTTCTGGGCTTTGTCCTTGAACTGCGTCATCCGGGAAAGTTCTCCGAACCGGGCGACGCAGTTCAGGAGCCAGGCAAGCTCCGCGTGCCCCGAGACCGTGCTTTGGCGGAAGATCACCGACTTCTCCGAGTCGATGCCGGAGGCGATATAGATCGCCGCGACCTCCCGGATCTTCTGTCGCAACACCTCCGGCTCCTGGGGAACCGTGAGCGCGTGCAAATCCACGATGCAAAAGTAGTTTTCATAATCGTCCTGTATCGACACCCAATTCTTCAAAGCCCCCAGGTAGTTACCCACGTGCAGGTTGCCGCTCGGCTGGATGCCGCTAAATACTCTCTGTTTCGTCTCCATGTGGCCTATTCTAGCGGAAGGGACAAAGGCGTAAAGACACCGGTGTAGGGGGCTTGATCCCGTGCAGGCCGAATGCTACATTTTGACCATGATCTGACCAACTCTCGTCCAAAAGCCTCGCCCTCCTCCCCGAACGACTTCACCTTTGACGGTCGTGCGGATACACCTGAGAGGAGATCTCGATGCGCGTTAGTGAGCTGGAGCGAGAGCAACTACCCGCTTTACTGCAGTTGGTCAATTCCCACCTGTCCACCGTCGTGCCGGGTTGGGCTTTGACGACGGAATTCCTGGAGCGAAACCTGGAGCGAGACTCGACCGAACCCGTAACGGATCCCTGGGTCGTCGAACGGGCGACGTTGTGCGTCGTGGATGGAGAACGAGTACTGGCCGCTTCGCATCTCGTGCTTTACGGAGACGCGGAAAAAGTTGGCGAAGCATTCTGGGGCGTGGGGGAGATCTGCTGGCTGCTCTTCGAACCCGGACACCCCGACGCCGCGGAAGCGGTGCTCGCGGCATCCCAGGATTGGCTCACCGAGAAAGAAGTAAAGCGTGAAGAATTATGGGGCGGCGGAATGTTCGTCCCAGCCTTTGCCGGAGTTCCGGATACCTGGCCGCACGTCGCCTCCACGCTCGAAGCCGCCGGCTACCGGCCCGGCAGTGAACGTCGCGAAGCCCTGTACGGTGGACGGTTGAACCAAGCACCCGAGCCCGGAGAACCTCCTTTCGCGAACCTGGTAGTGCGGCGCTCGGTGGGCGCCTTCGGCCCGAGGTTCTCCGCCGTGCTAAATGGCGAGGAGTTGGCATACTGCGAATGCGTACCGGACCTTGCCTTGAGTGGTGCCCTGCCCGCCTTGCGCGGTTGGGCCGAGTTGGCGGAGATCAAGGTGTGCGAGAGTTGGCGCAACCGGAGGATAGGAAGCTGGCTCCTGAGCCACGTCACGCGTTGGCTGCGACTTGCGGCCTGCGACCGTGTCGTCCTTTCCGTAGCCGCCGATGACGAGAGAGCCGGAGCGGGACGTTTATATCGCCGTTTCGGTTGGGACGTATTTGTACGGGAAGTTAGATCCTGGTCGCGAGAGTAGCCTACAAACAGCGGTAACCCTGCCGGCTTAGACTCCGGACCCCAGGCGCTCCGAGATTCCCCATGCCGCCTCCACAACGTCCTTCGCCAGCCTTTCTCCGGGCCTCTCCCCGAGCCGTGAGACCGGACCGCTCGCGCTCACCGCCCCCGCCAACTCTCCGCCCGGCCCGAAGACCGGCGCGCTAACGCTCGCTACCCCCGACTCCCTCTCTGCAACGCTCTCCGCCCAGCCTTTGCTGCGGACCTCTTCGAACCGCTCCTCTTTGCCGTCCCCGGACCATGCCAGCAACACCGTACCTCCGGAGCCCTGATCCAGGGTCAACACCGCCCCAACCGGCACCATGTCCCTCAAACCTCCACCGGCCCGCTCGACGGCGGCCACGCACACCCTCCGATCCCCTTCCCGCACATACAACTGCACGCTCTCTCCGGTCGCATCCCGCAGACTCTCCAATACCGGACGCGCAACCTCCACCAGGTTCGTGCCCGCCGCAGCCTTCTCCCCCCATCCCAAAAGCCTCAGCCCCAACCGATACCGTCCATTGGCCCGAGCCACGAGATGGTGCGACTCCAAAGCCGCGAGCAGCCGGTGCGCCGTCGGACGCGGTATCCCCGTCGCCTCCACGACCCCAGCCAGACTCGCAGGCCCACCCTCCGCCAGCAAAGCCAGGATCTCCACGGACTTGTCCAATACCCCGACACCGCTCACCGCAGCCTTGCCTTTCTCCCCCGTGTCATCTACAATGTTCACTGTATGGACAGCATATCTCACATAATGAGATGAGGCAAGAAAAGGTTTCGGCTACCGAGTGGGATGCCGCTTCTTACGAGGAGTTGGCGGACCCGATGACGCGTTGGGGCGCAAAGTTCCTGGAGTTCGTTGAGCTACGTGGCGACGAGACGGTCGTGGACGCCGGTTGCGGTACGGGCCGGGTAACGGAGTTGTTGCTGGGGCGGTTGCCGGAGGGGAAAGTCTTCGCGGTGGACGTGTCGGAGGAGATGGTCGCCGCCGCTGCGGGGCGGTTCTCTGAGGACGAACGTGTGACGGTTGGGCGGCAGGACTTGCTGGAGTTGAAAGTCGAGGAGTCCGCGGACGTGGTCTTCTCTACCGCCACGTTCCACTGGATACTCGACCACGACAAACTCTTCCAAAAGTTGGCCGAAAACTTAAAGCCGGGAGGACTCCTCGCCGCCCAGTGTGGCGGCACAGACAACGTCGCCCAAGTTCTGGAGACAGCTCAGGAAGTCATGCAAGAGGAACGTTTCCGGGAAGCCTTCGACGGCTGGAGCGACGCCAAGCACTTCGCCGACCCCGAGACGACAAAGACCCGTCTCGAAAAAGCGGGGTTCGAGAGAATAGAGACCTGGCTGCACGAGGAACCCACGCAGTTCGATTCGGTAGAGAAGTTGGCCCGGTACCTCAGAATCGTGATCCTGCGCCAGCACGTAGAGGTATTGTCGGAAGACGAGCGAGATAGTTTCGTGCTGGCCGTTGCGGAGAGAATTTCGGAAGATGGACAGCTCATCGTAGATTACGTGCGGCTGAACATGCTCGCGCGGCGGCGACACCACGATAAGATAGAAAACAGAGAATCGAAGGAGATAGCATGAGCCGACCGAAGACATTGGCGGAGAAAATCTGGGACCGCCACGTGGTAAGGAGCGTGGAGGGCGAACCGGATCTTCTGTACGTGGACTTGCACCTCGTCCACGAGGTGACGAGCCCGCAAGCTTTCGAGGGACTGAGGATAGCGGACCGAAAAGTGCGCCGCCCGGACCTCAGTGTGGCGACGATGGACCACAATGTCCCGACGTGGGGGCCGGACCGTCCGGTGGAAGATAAAGTCTCGGCGAAGCAGATGGAGGCACTGCGGAAAAACTGCGAGGAGTTCGGGATACAGCTTCACGCCTGGGGAACTATCGGGCAGGGGATCGTCCACGTTATCGGGCCGGAGATGGGTTTGACCCAGCCGGGGCTCACCATCGTTTGCGGCGACTCGCACACCTCGACGCACGGGGCGTTCGGGGCGCTCGCGTTCGGCATCGGGACGAGCGAGGTCGAGCACGTCCTGGCGACCCAGACGCTACAGCAGCGGCGGCCGAAAACCATGTCCGTCACCATCGAGGGTGAGGCGTCGCCGGAGATCACGGCGAAAGACATCATGCTCGGCATCCTGCACCGCATCGGGACCGGCGGCGGGGTTGGGCACGTCATCGAGTATCGGGGAGCGGCGATCCGGAACCTCTCGATGGAAGGCCGGATGACGGTCTGCAACATGTCCATCGAGGGCGGCGCCCGCGCCGGACTCATCGCCCCCGACGAAACCACTTTCGAATACCTCGAAGGCCGCGAACACGCCCCGAAGGGCGAAGACCGGGAGATCGCGATCGAGGAGTGGAAATCGCTCCGAACCGACGACGGCGCCGAGTTCGACAAGGAAGTCGTCATCCAGGCCGAAGACCTGGTCCCCTACGTCTCCTGGGGCACGACGCCGGCACAGACCGTCGGACTCGATGAGGCGGTCCCCGAACCTCAAACTGAAGGACATGAGCGGGCGCTCAAGTACATGGACCTCAAACCCGGCACGCCGATACGCGAGATCGAGGTTGATACAGTGTTCCTCGGCTCCTGCACTAATGCCCGCATCGAAGACCTCCGCGCCGCCGCCCGCGTCCTCGACGGCCAGAAAGTGAAAGACGGCATCCGGGCGATGGTCGTCCCCGGCTCCATGCGCGTAAAGCAGCAGGCCGAGGAAGAAGGACTGGACGAGATATTCACTGAGGCCGGCTTCGACTGGCGGAACGCGGGGTGTTCGATGTGCCTCGGCATGAACCCGGACATCCTCTCGCCCGGCGAGCGGTGCGCCTCGACGTCCAACCGCAACTTCGAGGGCCGGCAGGGCAAGGGCGGCCGGACGCATCTGGTCAGCCCGGTCGTGGCGGCGGCGACGGCGGTGATGGGTCGGTTCGCGTCGCCCTCGGAACTCGGCGTACCAGTGGAGGTGAGTTAGATGGAAGCTGTAAGCAAGGTCGAAGGAAAAGCATTACCGCTCGGGTATTCGGACGTTGACACGGACCAGATCGTCCCCTCCGACGCCCTCAAGCGCATCGAGCGGACCGGCTTCGGCCAGTTCCTCTTTGTGGAGTGGCGCGAAGATCCGGACTTCGTCATGAACCGGACCGAGCACGTCGGCGCCAAGATACTCCTCGCCGGTGAGAACTTCGGTTCCGGATCCAGCCGGGAACACGCGCCCTGGGCCATCCAGGACTACGGCTTCGGGGCCGTCGTCGCCACGTCTCTGGCCGACATCTTCAAAAATAACTGCGCCAAGATCGGCTTGTTGGCCGTCGAACTCCCCGAAGAAACCATCCAAAAACTCCTCGAAGCCGTCCGCGAAGACCCCGAGACCCGAATAACCGTAGACCTCGAATCCCGAACCGTAACCGGCCCCGGCGTAGAGGCCGAGTTTGAGATGGATGACTTCACCCGCCACCGCCTCCTAAACGGACTGGACGATATCGGGCTCACGCTAACGCACGAGGACGCCCTGGAGACGTTCGAGAAGTCGCGGCCGGGATACCTGCCGAAAGTGCTCTAAAAACAGTGATAACCGGGGTCAATCACCTGACATTCTCGGTGAGAGACCTGGAGGAATCCGTCAGCTTCTACACTGGGGTGCTGGGATTCAGGCCCTTTGTTCAGTGGAGTGAAAAGCTTATCTTCTGGCAGTAGGGAAGTGGTAGTTTTGCTTTTGAACTCGCCCTTAATAGACCGTTCGCTGCTCGCATGCTCACGCACGGTTAAATATCGCAATCTTTTTCTCACTGCTAGCACAGCAGAATAGTGCGTTGCTAAACAGGAGATGTGCGACGTATTGTCCGTAGACTTACTGTCCGCATAAAGCTACGTTTTTCAGTATGAATTCAACATCGGAAAGCAAGTGTCTTGAAAAACTAGGCATAAAGGTTCGCGAACTACGTACTGCTAACAACCTATCGCAAGAAGCCCTCGCCCATATTTGCGGGTTTGATCGTACGTACATCAGCCTAGTTGAGAGAGGTAAGAGGAATTTATCCTTCACAAATCTTTGCACCTTCGCTCGTAGTCTCAATGTGACAGTCTCAGTTCTAGTTGACGGTATTTGATGGCTTTAGAACCGCTTCATCCGGCGCATGCTGCTCAAATCCAAGCTGGTATATATGGACGGAATCGCGGACACGCTTTTGAATTTGATCTCGCTCAACATATAAACGCCCTCTCTTTTCCTCGATCGTCTTGCGTGTTGGACCATCCAGTTTTTAAGGGTGATCCGGCTTCAATGCTTACAGGAGTTGCAGCTTCATATTTGGACTGGACCCATTGTGAGCATGCCCAAGCGATTGCTCTCGGTGCCATAGCAACGGCAGAAACCGGTAAAAAGTGGCTTGAGGTGAATGGTGTTTCTGTAGGAGCTTGCAAGAGTGATATATTGCTTACGCTTTCTAGAGACGGATACGAGACTACTTCCATCGGAATATCAATCAAACAATGCAACAATCCAAAACCGACTAATGCCCAACTCTACTTCACCACAGCACATTCTTTTTGCGAACTTCTTCGGAGGAACAATATTCGTGTATCCAGCCACGCAGAAACTGCTCTTCGCCAGTTTTGCGGAGACATCGGATATCGGCCCTTGGACAACCGAGATGCATATGTAAATCGCAAAGTTGATTGCAGACGCTTCTTCTGGGAAGAGACAGATCAATCTGGGCGAAAAGAGTTGGAATGTATTTTCACCCAGTACCAAGACATTATCACGCGGCTTTTGCTACAGAAAGCTTACCTCGACGATCCCTTTACACCTGATTTGATCCTACACAAAACGAAAAAGTTACAGACAGACCCGCAGGAATTTGCTCTCTACTCTGTAAACCAGCTAGTTGATTTATCTCGCAAGTATAAAGGGTTTAATAAGAAACTTTATTCGGTTAGAAAAGGTCAGTATAAGGATCCGCCAGGAGTTGCACATGAGGCGCCCCGCTTTGGAATTGTGCAAATGCAAAGAGGTGGACAGAGACAGCATCCCACCCAACTTCAGTTCAACCTTGAAGCAGGGTACTTTTACAAGATATAGTTTCGCATTATGTGAGTTGACAGTTCGTATCCAAATAGTGGCGGTACTGCATTGCCTATAGCGACTCTAATGTCTCCGGTTTTTCCTTGTAACGCAAAACTGTCAGGAAAAGATTGCAAGCGTAAAGCCTCACGGATCGTTAGCGAGCGTGTTGCTATGGGATGGACATTTCTGCATCCTGAAATCATCGAGAAAGTGGTCGACACAGTGGCGCCAGGCTGATTCCAAGTTTGTCTTTTATATGTTGTGTTGTACCCTGAAGGTGGACGTAATGTTGGGTCAGTGTTGTCATGGGCACTGTGCCCTTCCGGTACATCAACCAGCCATTCTATTACATGTTCAGGATGGGAAACAGCGAAATGCCAACAATCGTCCTTAGATCTTTCTCCTGATTCAACAAACTGCAAATCAGAAACAGCATCTCCGAAAGTTCGGTAGGGTTTGGTGTTGCCGAAAAGGTCAAGATTTTTTCCATGCGAGGCAAGCGGTGCGGCTGGGCTTTTCCCTAACCCCTTGCGTGTAGCTATGAAAATTACACGCTCTCTGTGTTGTGGAACACCGTAATCTTTTGCGTTGAGACTGAAGAATCTAGCATCATATCCAATGTCGGAGAACGCTTCTAAAATATTGTCGCTCACGAGATGTCCATTCTCATCTTTCATAGAGGTGAGAAGGCGAACATTTTCCATTAGCACAATTTTTGGTCTTACAGTGTTTGCGACATTCAGATAATCGTAGAATAGAGTGTTTCGTACGTCTGCTGGATTTCTCTTACCAGCCAAACTAAAGCCTTGGCATGGTGGACCTCCGGCCATAAGGTCAATCTCACCTTCGCGTTCCCTCAAGCTTACACAGTCTGCTTCAGTGAATGTTCGTATATCGGAGGCCAATGGTGTTACTTCTGGAAAGTTTTCTGCGTAAATATTCCTAAAACCTTCATTAATCTCCGATGCGCCAACAATATCAAATCCCGCTGCTTTCAACCCGTAGCACAAGCCTCCCAACCC
>JBARZO010000494.1:0-6115 GCA_049650165.1 Rubrobacteraceae bacterium | reverse complement strand
GTGGGGGAGAGGTCGGTGTCTACTGGGATCGACTCTCCAATGGAGCAGGTAAGCATGGCCGGCTACGCCATGCTGAGCAAAGACCCCGTTTGGACTGACGAGCTGTACCGGGACCCGCGATTCGGCGGCTGTCCGTTAATGCGGGACCACAGCGTCGTGAGCGGGATCATGACCAAGATCGACGTGGGCGGTAAGACTTACGGGGTACTCGGTGCCCACTGCAAAGAACAGCGCTTCTTTCGAGACGATGAAGCTTACTGGCTCCGCGACGTCTCCCGGGCCCTCGGCGGTGCTTTGTCGCGGAAAACGCGTCCTCATAGTCGCGGAGCCCCAGACTCGGCGCTCCCACCCAACAACACCAGCAAGCAAACGAACGCCAGTTCGCGGCGGGCTCGTCGAGTAGCGGCCGGTTTGCAACCCCGGCAAATGGAGGTTCTGGAGCTACTTAACGAGGGCTACCGGGTCAAACACATAGCCGCCGAACTCTACTGCACCAGGGACAACGTAAATAAACACCTTCAACATATCTACCGAGCTTTAGGGGCTCGCGGCCAGGTGGCAGCCATAGCCCGCGCCCGCCAGCTTGGTCTCTTCGACTACTAGACCTTACTAGCCTCCGCGGCCATACCTCCGGGCACCCTACCTTGCTTCCTTGTTCAGTCTGCATGCTCGTTTGCCAAGCAAAGAGTACCAATTTTGGTACCACAAGTACCAATTTTGGGGGCGAAACGACTCATCCGCTATTCCATCATGTTGCACGACGGGACTTAACCATGCGATTGAGGAAGGAGACCCGCGCTTGCAAGGCCGAATCTCTCAACAAAGCTCTAGCGCTTCCCAGGATGCGGACGATTCACAACAGCCGGCCGCCTCCTCAGTAGGTAAGGTAGTTGCCTTTCCGGGTCATAGGCCAACCGACGGGCAACTCCAGCGCGTTCTCGGCGTCCTGGATAACACCGGCCCCATGAGCGTCCGCCACCTGAAAATGGAGGCCGGTCTTTCTGAGGATCTCTTGAAAAAGTGCGTCGAGCGACTGGCCGACGCAGGCTTGTTGACGGCCGAGGACCGCAAGGACGGCAACGCCCTGCGCATGATCGTCTCCACCACCGAAGCCGGGCGGCGTCTCTTGGCGGCCAGCGGTGAAGATGGCGCGGCTCCCAGGGGAGCTTCCGAACAAGCGGAACTAGCTTGAAGGCCCCTCTATTTGTGCAGTCGCCTAGCGGACTAGATCGGCTCGAATCCATCTCTCAGAGCTACGAGGAGCTGCTGAGTAACTGGCCTCAATACCTACAGGCCTTGCAGGAGCCCTCACTCTACGCCGCTGCGGGCAGCATCGGCGCTGCTGGTCTCGGTATGGTGCTAGCGGGCCGGCGCGCGGGAAGCTATCTCTCTCACGCGCCCGGCGACGTCGTGCTCGGGCGCAGGATGGATACGCGCCTGGACCGTATTCTAAAAAGCCTCGTCGTCGCCCGCTGGATAGACCGGACCCACCACATCGAGGTCACCGGCCCCACGGGCTCTGGTAAGACCACGGCGCTCTTGCCGATAGCCGTCCAGGACCTCTTAAACGGCCACACTGTAGCGACCGAAGAGATCTATGGGGACTTCGGCACCAGCCTGATCCCATACGCTTTGGCACTCGGCAAGCCCGTCTTTGTCCTAGACCCCTCTGTCGAAGGATCGCTGTGCTTAAACCCGCTGGCCGGGGAAGACGACGAAGACGTAGTGGAACACTTCGCTTCCGTTGTAGAGGGCCTCTTTGCCCACCACTTCTACGGTCCGTTCAACGGCGACGCGGCCCGAGCGTTCGCCCGGCTCGCCCGCGAGTACGCCCGCCAACAGGGTGGGGAGGCGGACCTGGCGCTCTTCCAGCTTCTGCTCTCCGACCGGACCTTTCTCTACCGGGTGCTGCAGGTAAAGGTGGAGGGCGCCGGATACGACAAGATTGAAACCGTCGGCGCCCCGTGGGTTTCGCGGGACACGCGGAGCTGGTTCGATTCCGACTACCTCCGGTGGTCGGATAAGCTGCGAGTCGACTATCTCTCTGGTTTCAAGAACTGGACGAGAAAGCTGCTCGCAAAGGCGCCGGCCAGGAGAACCTTGTGTCCCGGTCCCGGGGATCTTACCCTGGATCTACGCGCGGCCCTCTCCACTCCGGGGGCCCTGATCGTGCTGCGCTTCCCCGTAGAAGCCGTTGGTGAGGAGCCGGCCCACGCGATGGCCCGCTTCGTCACCAAGACCATCCAAAGCCTCACTTTGAGGCGCTTCCCCGACGCCTTTGGTTCCGACATACCTGTTCCGCCACTCTCGCTCATTCTCGACGAGTTGCCGACCCTCGTCGGCAGGAACCTCGGCGACGCGATGAGCACGGCCCAGTATATGGCGCTCGTCAGGAAGCAGGGCGTCTCCGTGACCGTCACCCACCAGGGCGGCGCCCTCATAAGCGACGTGCTCTCCGGGGCACTGGACACCAACGCCCGCGCAAAACTCTTCGCGCCGGGCTTGGGTGCCGACGACCTCGAAAAGGCGCAGAAAACTTTGGGTCGCGAGGAGAAGGAAGTCCACGACGAACGAGAGACCAATGCGAGCCTGTTCTCTTTCGGTCCTTATTCCCGCTCGCGGGGTACGCGCACGCAGCGGGAGCCCCGATTCGGCGAGGACGAGCTCAGGTACGCGAAGGTCGGCAACTGGGTCCATCTTCCCTTCCGGGACCTCCAGAACCAACCGGCGGAGCGTATCCGCATGCGCCCGGTTCCGCCGCCCGAAGCATTCGCCCGTCCGTCCTGGCGTCGGCCGAGGGCAGCATAGGTCGCCGTGACGCCGGCAGCAAACAAAGTCCGTCAACTCCTAGAAAGGGGCGACTACGACATGGCAAGGAAGCAACCAAAGGAGGTAGTTATGGAGAAGGATTACACGAAGGCCGCTCGGAGCGTCCGGTGGCCGGAGCTCGTGGAGGCCCCGCCGTGTATTGGTGTAGCTCCCGGACCTGCAGTCGAAGCCGCCGGTGCCCTTGTGGGCCGGTCATCTACATGGTTGTCGGGGATACGAGCCTGGTTGTCGGGGATACGCTCCTGGCGGATCGTAGGGTGGTGGGTTGCGGCACTCCTGACGCTCTCCGCCGTCATGCTCCTCGTTCCCGCCTGCCCGGCCTTCGCCCAAGGTGAGGCAATCGACACCTGCGCGGGCGGAGGCAACGTCGGCGGCGAGGGTGGTGCGGCCATACTGAACGCCCTCAAGAACCTGGCCCTCTTCGGCGCGGCCCTCAGTGGCGGCGCCTCCGTCTTGGGCCTGCTCGCCAGCGGGCTAGCCATCATTCTTGGCTCCGCGTCCAAAGACTGGCAGCGGCGCGGCGCCGCCGGCATCGGTTATGCCTTCCTGGGCATCTTTATCGCCCTTGGGGCCGGCGCCATCTATGGCGTCCTCCAGTGGGCGGTGTGCGGGTAAGGAGCGGCGTCTGTTGACTCAACGACAAACAAGTACGAACGAGGGGTAGCCTAGTGTCCCAGAACCACAGGATGCTCGAAGCTCTAAGTACCGAGCGAAAGCTCATTGGACTCTGGTTCTTCTCCATGACCATGCGCCAGGCCGCCATCCTCGGAGGACCGGCGATGCTCTGCATGATCTTCTTTACCCTCACGCCGTTCTTTGGTGGCGTCAACCTCTGGGCGTCCCTGGCCTTCTTCGGTCCGCTCATGATCTTCTCGGGGCTTCTGGCCTTCGTCCGGTGGGAGGGCAGGACTCTTGAGTGGCATCTCTGGCGGTGGTGGGTCTCATGGCGCAACCCGAGCGTGCTTATGTGGCGCCATCGGCCGCCCTGGATGCCCGAAGACCACGAAGACATGCACGACTCCATACAGTCCTACCTGCCCCAGGCCGGCGTGAGCTCTCCCCTGGCCCGGGCAAAGGACGGCACCCGCTACCTGGTGCTAAAAGTCTTCCGGCAACCGAGTATCTCCCTTGCCGGCGAGCGGGACAAGGATCGCCTCTGGGCCCGCTCGAAGGACTTACTGGATGCCCTGGACTTCGACGTCGTCGAGATCCTGGACTCCCGGGAAGGCCACATCACAACTTACGGCGAGACTTTGAGGGAGCGCCTGGCAAAGACCCTCACCTACGACCAGCACAAGCTCATCACGTTCGCCCGGCAGCACCTCCGGCACGTAGAGGAGGTCGTTGAAGGCGGCAACGTCTTCGAGCGGATCGGCTACGTCGTCTTGCCTTACAACCCCCGTACCGAAGATGAAGATGTATCTTCCGGTGCTGCGGATGCCCTTATCCTAATGCTCTTCAAACCTATCAAGAAGCTGCTCGGACGCGACCACCCTACACCCGAAGACGCCGCAGCTCTCCAGGAAGAGGAGGAGGCGGCGCTCGCGGTCCTGACAGAGAGGGCGCGTCTCGTAGACGATTACTACTCCGGGATGGGCGTCTCCTTGCGGTGGCTCCTCGGAGACGAGCTGACCGCCTTTTTGCGCGGCCAGGCAACGGACGAAGAGGGAGAGCCCGAGAGCCCCGACGACGCGATCATCCGACACGACGGCGGAGACTACGAAAGGGTGCCAGAACACAAGCGCCCGGCCATACACGCCGCAGCACAAGCAGCCCAGGAGCGGGCACCGCTTGCGCCGGCCTCCGGCTTTCTGACCCTTCCGGACAAGATAGCTCCCGACTGCATTGAGCGCGAAGATGACTGGATAAAGGTGGGGGACACCTACCGGACTTACCTGATGATCTGGGACTGGCCCAAAAAGGTGAAGTTCCCCCAGCTCCAGTCCTTAGCGACCATGCGCGGGCGCATCAAGCTGGTGAAGTACATAAGGCCAATCCCCGAGGACGTAGCCTTCGATCTCTGGGGCAAGGAGCTCGCCCGCCTTGAGGCCGGCGACGAGACGGCAAAGACCGGGCACGTCATAGAGGTTAAGAAGAGGAAGAGCGCCGCCGAGCAGGCCGAGAAGGGCGTGGACGAGCTGGTCGAGGGTAGGCAGCGCTACCTGGAGGTCTCCTTCTACGTCGAGGTCCAGGCCCCAACACTCCCCGAACTAAAGACCCTCCGCAAGCACGTCGAAACGAAGATAAGAGGTGCGAAGGCGAAGCCGATGCTCGCCCGCAAGGAGATGTGGGAAGCCTACGTCTCGTGTATGGGGGTAGCTGACGACCGGCTTACAAAGCGCTTTGCCCGCAAGGGCTTTCTCTCGGAGCCTCTGGCGGATTTCCAACTATTCGTCTCCCACCAGGTCAACCACGAGACGGGTGTGTTCTTGGGCGTAGATCCTGAGAACTCACACCCCATAACGCTCGACACCCGGCTGCTACCGAACCAGCACGTCATTATCCTGGGCGTCCCTGGGGTGGGGAAGACGTTCCTTATGAAGGTGTGGCAGTCGCGCATCCGCTGCCACGACGAAGCGGTCTTCGTCATAGACCCCCGCGGTAACTCCGGCTACCAGCGGGTGGCCGCCGCACTCGATGGTCTCTATATCCCGTTCGGGATAGGGTCGGACAAACACATAAACCCGTGGGACATAGCGGACTACGTGAACCTGGAGCTCCTGCGGGCGCTCGCTGGCGACGACGTGGAGGGCTTAGATCCCGAGCGGGTCGCCTGGGCGCGGCAGAAGGCACGGGAGGCGGCTTTCGATGGGAAGGTCAACTCGCTAAGGCGGCTCATCTCGATCATGAGCCAGGGCGAAGCCGGAGACGGGATGCTCGACTCCGAAGAGGAGGGCGACGCAGACCAACTCATTCGCCTCACCTACTACGCAAAGGGCATAACCGAAGACCCGGATACCCACGACCAGCACGAGCCGCCCACCTTCGAGGACTTCTTCGAGACTTTCGCGAGGGAGATCGAGCGCCGTGAGGAGGAGGACGACGAGGCCGGGGCGGAGCGCCTGAAGAGGATGCGGGCGAGGCTGAGGCTGTGGGAGACGGGCTCTTTGCGGACCCTCTTCGGCCGGACGAACGTGAAGCTGGACAACAAGTATTGCGTATTCCACCTGGGGCGTCTTGAGGGCCGGGAGAAGGGGGCGATGTACTTCGCCCTGCAGGACTTCCTGATTCCCAGGCTCTCGGACCCGGCGGAGCCGACGAACCTCTTCGACGACGAGATGTGGGA